>JBDNGG010000485.1:0-13819 GCA_041689405.1 Terrimicrobiaceae bacterium
AAAACTACCGCACTACCATCCTCTTCCATCTCGGAAAGCTTGACCTCATGCCCGCTTGACCATGCTACAAATCCCACGCTTTTTCCCGAAGAACCGTTCTTGAGGGTGGTGCCGCTGCACATTTTCCAGAACGGATCCACATACGACGGCGCGTCGGCGATCATTTGTGTGGTTGTAATCCCTGCGAGAGAGAGGTTATACCAGCGGGTCACATTTTTGTTGTAACTTGTGGCAAGCGTAGCCATCAGCTTGGCCGAGGGGACATTGGCGTTTCCGTAGGAGTAACCCTGGCCAATGGAATTGCTGTTGTAAGCCGAGAGCCCCCCTCCCCCAATCGCCGTTTTTCCGCTTGCCCGTGTTTCCACAGTGGCGGGATACGAGTAACTGGTAACCGGGGCGGTCTGTGTAACGGGAATGGCGTGGCTACCCCGACCAGCGGCGGCCGTCACCACCGTGTCATTGGTCTCGGTCAGGTTGGCCGGATCGGAAAACTCATGCCCAAACACCTCTTGGATGGGCAGGGAAGGAGTGATCGAAGGCGCGGGCTGTGCGGGCGCATCGTGGTTCAGGGAGAGAACCAGTGTGGTCAGCACAGCAAAGGATCGAAGGAAGGGGTTGTTGGGTATGATTTTCATAGAAAAGCTCCTGCCGATGGACGCGTTCGACCCCGCCGAAGTCACTGTTGGCGGGGCAGCGGAAGCAGCAGATTGCGACGGGGCAGAGGTTCGCTTCTTAGTGCCAGCGGTCCCCGCCCAGCCCGCAGCCCCCATGCGTCTATCATTAAATGCATCTAGATACAGGATCTACTTTGGCGAAAAGCTGGGGAATCGGTTTTCATCATTATAGATGACGGTCTGGAAATAGTATTCAGAATCCGGCGGGCGGCGCAATTTTTTTCTGTAAAAGGAAGCGGTCAAATTTGGGACAGGTCAGCACGGGTGATTTTGTCGGATTGCGATCCGTCAAGAACCCATCAGCAACTGCAGAGATAAATCAAGGTGGGGTTAAGAATTGAGTTTACTCGAAAAACCCGCGCCAAGCGAGGAGCGTTGAGATGGGAAGGCAATGCGGAGGAAATCAGGAACTCTGAAGTTTACAAAATCCTCGGTGTCGATTGGAAAAAAGCATTCCCCACCGTCAAATCAGTTTTCAATCCCTACCCGATTATGTTGTGCCTTTGCGGCGACTTCCCCAGGTTTTATGAGGGTTCCGAGCCTTCCGTAAGAAACTTGGGTTAGGTTCAGAGATTGCGTTCTCTCCCTGAATATCCTTCATTTAACTTGCTAAAAAGTTTCGCAGAAAAGAGGTTGAATTCATCATGAAAGAGACAGGCGCACCCGCAAGAGATTGTGAAATTCGATGAATCCTACGCGCGCCCGCTTTGAGAAAATTGGTTGCGAACATCTCGGGCAGGTCTTTGGTGTCGAGGGATGGGACCAGCCGGGCATTGGGGGGCGCACGTTCAGCTCGATCGCCACGCGATCCCAAGAAGATCGTCAATACTGGACTCGTATGCTAGGAACCGCCGCGTCCCTGCTCGAGGGCGGAAAACGGCATCGCATCCGGGTCGGCAATTCTGAGCGCGATCTGCAGGAACACTACGTCGCCTTGCTTTCCCGCATCTACGATCCCGATGACCCGATTTTTGTTGGATACCCGGATTATCCGATGGACCAACGGATCGTGGAGTTGGCATGCGAACTGATCGCCCTGGCCGAGAACCCCGGGACCTTCTGGAATCACCTCCCGGAGCGCTGCCGCCAAGCCGTGGTGGAAATGGCCGAGCGCGGCCTGGATCATTTCACCCTGAGCATTAACAATTGGAACCTCTTTGCCGTGGTCACTCAGGCCTCGCTGAAGAAACTCGGCCTCCCGTGGGACCGCCCGGCGACGGAGTCCCTCCTCACGGAGATCGATCAGATGTATAAAGGAGAGGGGTGGTATTCCGACGGATACTACCGGCAGTTCGACTATTACGTGCCGAAGGAAATGCATGCCTTCGGGTTGGTGGCCGGGGAGTGGCTCGACATCCCCGAGTGGCGGGACCGCTCCCGCGAACGCGCCCGACTCTTCGCGGAATGCTTTGACGGTTGGTTCGATCATCAGGGACGTCATGTTCCCTATGGCAGAAGCCTTTGCTACCGCTATGCGGCTTCGTCATTTTGGAGCATCGCCGCATGGCTCGGTGTCCCCGGCCTGGATCGCGGCGACCTGATCCAGAAAGCCGCGCTCAACATCGAGGCCTCGCGGAATCTCGGAGCTCTCGGGATTATGGAGATCGGCCTGGCCTACGACCTGCCGCTCTTGGCCGAACCCTACATCTGCGCCGGGAGCGCCGGGGGTGGCTTCAGCTTTAAAATTCTGTCCATCCCCGCTGAAGACCCTGCATGGACGGGAGGCCGGGGGTTCGAGAACGACTTGGACCGGATCGAATCCGTCCCGAATCTCCATCTTCAGCGTTCAAACGAAGACGGACACGCCGTATTCTTCAACCAAGGGTCGATGCACCCGTTCGACTTCGGGAACCATCCCGCAAAATACGGTAAGTTCGCCTACAGCACGCGGTTCGGGTTTAACCTCTCCAGCCCGGCCTTCTCCAGTTCGGACAACATGCTGTCGTTGAGTCGCGACGGCCGCCAATGGTCCCATCGCTTCCACTTCCAGGCTCTTCCCTCAAAGGGCGAATGGCTCCTCTCTCGCCACCGCCCGTTCCCGGATGACTCGGAGACCACGGTGACCACTGCGCTCGCCGTTCGCGGACCCTGGCACGTGCGCCTGCACCGGATCGACACCCCCCGCTCCGTGAACGTTCGCGAGGGAGGCTTTGCCGTTGACGTGGCAATGAGCGACGGGGAATTGCTGCCAAGCGATCCGGGATCGGTGTTCATCCGCGGCAAGAACGGGCTCAGCGGAATTGTCGGACTTCTTGGAGAATGGAAAGCCGAAGGAGGAACCTTCCTGCCCAATGTGAACGTCTTCTCCCGCAAAGTGCAGGTCCCTCACCTGACCTCGACCGCCGAACCGGGCGGGCATTGGTTCGCCGCCACAGTTTACGCTTCCGCAAAGCTGGATATGCCAGAATCCATCCCGCAGTTTCTCCCGCAACCAGATGGAGGCTCCGTCCGGTGGCCGGATGGCACGACCTCAACCGCCGTCGCGTTTGGAGAATTCCCCGAATTTACGATTCCGGGCACGCAAGGAAAGCCATGGTCCCGGCCCGCCAGATGAAGCGACCGGTCAATGTCGGCCGCAGCAAAGCGGTTATCTAATGGGACCGCGACAAGGACTCTGCCCGGCACCGGTTGGTGAACCATGTCGCGAGGTCGCGCGCGGCGACGAATTGATCGAGGAATCCACAGGCCTCCACAAAGCAGTGTTCATCGAAACCCGGCGGCATTGGTTTGAGGATCGCTGTTGTGCTGGATTTCGCCACAGCGCCTATCTTCCTCGCAAGCCGCAAGCCTAGCGGGGAGTGATATGAACCACTCCAGCGTAGCGGGTCTGGCCAGACGGTATGTAAATGATCGCAAACCGGGAGATTAATGTGGGCGAATCTGAACCCGCGACACTGGCATTTGTGGCAGGTGCCGAGGTGACTTTATAGATGGCTGTGCCGCTGTTCGAGGGGGTTGGCGTACCGTCGACATCGAAATAGACATCATTTACGGACTGGCCGGCATTCGTAATTCCTGCAGAGATTGAGCGGATGTTCTGGACGATGACAGCTCCGACATTGAGGTCGTTCGCGGAGCGGTAGCCACTGAACCCCATCGCGAGTAGTCCCATCATCGGAATAACGGCAAAACCGATTATTCCAATCGCCAAAACCACCTCAATCAGGCTGAACCCGGCGTCCACAGGCCGGGATTTGAACGCCAGATGTTTTGGGGGTCTCATCACCGGGCACAATCTGCCAAAAACCACTTTCGTTCAAGGCTGCTCTGGAAGAAACATTTTGACTACGGAAATGGTGCATGATTGGATGGAAGAGTTATGAGTCGCAAAGCGGTTGTCAGAAATCTTCCCAAGCTCGGCTCCCTTTTTTCGACTTTCCAGGGATTCAATGCGACTGATAACAAGCGCCATGCGCTTGAACTTTCCCTGAAAAAGGCGGTGCTGGCGTTAAGGAGCAAGAACAAGATTCCGTTTTATTCCATGCGGGAGGTGAGCGCTTTTTTTGGCGTCTCCTTGAAATCCGTAGCGATTGTCTATGAGAGCCTGAGCAAAGAAGGGCATATCACGATTGTCCGCAGCTCCCAGACCATTTTGGAAGGCGCACGCAAGGCTCCGAAGGGTAGCCTGTGCGGTGTGGTCGGCATTCCCGTCGCGCTGCCGTCGTTTATCTATGGTAATAATCCCCGGGCGTTTTATATCCATTTGGAAGATGAACTGCGCCACCGGAACTATGTTGTCGATTTCATTTTCTACAGCACTGAGGAGGCTGGTTCCAGCGTCTTGGTGAACCGCCTGCTTGCCCATGAGATGGACATCGCCTTCTGGATGTCACCCGCTCAGCAGGTGGGCGAAACAATGTTGCGTCTGCGGGACGCAGGAGTTCATCTGGTGGTCGGCGGAGACGGTCCAGGGATGTTTCCTGTGCAGCAATATGTGCTCGCACTCGATTCCGCATTCATCGGACTCGCCGCCGGTTGGAAATCCGAGCGCATCACAAAAGTGTATCTCATAGGACCGGAACGGAGCTTGGCGCCTCATTTCCGAAATAAGTGCCGGGGGGCGTTCCATGCGGAAGGAATCGAAGTCGTTAATGAGAAACTGACGCCTGAGTCATTTTTTGACAGGTGCGCCGGTTTACTCGCCGAGAAACGATCCGGGCTGGTTTTTCTGGAGCATTTTCATTACGAGAATCTCTGCAATTACGATTGGAAAACGATGCAGGCGCTCTTTCAGGGGAAGCGCTGCTTTCTTGCGCAGGGGCTGGTTTATCATTCCGCATTTTCCGGAAAGACCATCCTGGTGGATACCATCGAATGGGGATTTCCCAAGATCGCAAAAAAAATCAGTTTGGACATAGCGACCCAGGCTTACCGCGAGGTCACGATGCCTTATATCTTCAAGGGTGGTTGGAGTCCGGGAAACAACTTGGGATCTGTGGATCGCGAGTTGTAGCTGGAACTTTATAGGACGACGCGGAAGGTCATAATCCGATGCGCGGGAGCCTCCACTTCCATCGTATCTTCGACCCAGCTAAATTTGCCGGGAGGCTCGGACGCAGGTTCTTCGCTGAGTTCCAGCTCTTGCGCAAAGGTAATCTTCTTCCAAAACCGGATGGTTTCCGTTTGCGGATGACCGGTTGGATTCCAAAGACGCAGCACCAATCCCTCTCCGGATTCCGGAATCTTGAGCGCCGAAAAAACAAGTTGTCCGCTTTGACATTCCACGAAGGATTGCTGCGTTGGTTCCACACCTGCCAAGGCGGGGTATCCCGAGGGGCGCTTTCCCGTTTGGCGTGTGACGGTGCCGGCTTGAAGGCGGGCGAGTTCCGATAGGGCCTGCGCTCTGGGAAGTTCACCGCGGAATGGCATCAAGGCAAAGCGGAACGTTGTGGTTCCCTTCTCCAGCCCATCGGGCTCTCCGCTGGTTCTGATGGTGCGCCTGAAGGAACGTAGAAGGGTCACCAGCATCGTGCGGCGCGCGTCATCCGCCACCCCTCCCTCGTGGGGACCCGCCTGAGATAAGATGGCGAGGCCACGGGTAGATGTCCCAACGGCTTGGAGGCCGAGGAACGGTTTTTCGACTTGCTCCATTTCCTGCCAGTCTGCTGTTGACGGGTCGATGGCAATCGAGCGTTTCACAAAATCAAAAGGTTGATGGGCCGTGTAGGTCGATGCTTCGGCGCAGTCTGTGGGCAAGAGCAGTCGCAAGCGGTGGTCCTCTGCCGTGTTGTCCACGGTTGTCTCCACCTCGATGACCTGCGCATCCCGACGAAGACTCACCAGACTCGTGATGGTAAGTGGCACTCTTTCGGTGCTAGGACTATCGCGGAAATTGTCATACCGCAATGGCACCGAAAGAGTCACGGTTGCCCTGAATGTGACGATTTCGGGGCCGTCATGCACCACAGAGACCTGTGCTGGCGAGGAACACGAAAGAACCTGCTCATCATTCAACGAATGAGCGTGGAACCATCCGTCGGCAATCTCGCTGCGATGCTCAAATGCGAGCAGATCACGGTAAATCTCTCCAGTCCTTCGGTCGGTCAGCATCAGCGTGCCATTCACGCAGATCTCAACGCTCAAAAACTCATTTGCCGCAGATACTGGTCCGCTACGAAGCGTGCCCGCAACGCGAACAGGCATCTCGGAGGGCCTGACGCGCAGGGATGTGAATCCAAGGCCGGGCAGACTGAGCTTTGCTGCCACTTGGTAGCGCGAAAAATGGCCGTCGCTCTGGAAGCAGAATTTGGCATAACGGGATCTTTCATCCATGGAGGGGATGAAGGAGAGCCGTTGGTACGGAATCTTTTTCCCCTCGGCATCCTCCAAAATAAAAGAATTTAAGGCCTGCGAGAAAAAGGATTCCCGAAATTCAGCAGGGTAGTCGGGAGGGAAGTCGATTGGGAAAATAATCACTTCGTTGCGCTGCTCGGGAGCGGGATTGAAGATTGTCAGGGTAAACTCATCTTTGTTCCGTGACAGGTCCGCGCAGGTTCGTGTGAGGTGGCCGATGGCCTGTGCGCGGAGTTGCTCTCCGAGAACCCTTGCCTGATCGAAACGATACATCATGTCACGATGCACTTGGTCAATGGAGCATCCGCAAATGGAATCGTGAGCATGATTCAACAGAAGGTGTTTCCATGCTATGGCCAGATGGGCGGATGGAATATCCGCTCCTTTCTGATTGGCAATCGCTACGAGCGGGTCCGCCCATCGTTCCAAGAGCGTCTGGCATTCGTCATTGGCCTTTTTGATTCGGACCCGGGCGGACGGGCAATTTGGGATCAACCAGAGATAAGGGTTCTTGGTGCGGCTGGGCTCCCGAAGTTCGCCTTTTTTTGTGGAGAGGGTCGGGTTCTGCTCCCTTGCATCGGAAAAAAATGCGGGAAGGTTCGAATGGCCGGGGGCCACCTCCGGGCATGCTTGACGGATCAACCGAAGATAGTTGGCAACGTCCGCAGCCGGAGGAATGTGATCCATCGAATCCATGAGGCAGAGAGGGCCACTTCCCTGACCGCGCTTGATCTCATGGTTTATGTATTTTGCCAGCTCGATCTGGGAGTGGCGTTCACGGATCTCCCGGCGCTTTGCATCGTCCTCCCCGGCCTCCGCCAGATCACGACAAAAATCCGGGAGCACGTCGAGAACGAAGGAATCTTCCTCTTCGAGCGTAGCTCGGGGAAGAGCAAAAGCCCCGTAACCCTGATTGTCTTGCAGTTTGAAGGTGAAGACTTCTGATCCGTCCGGAGACTGCCAGGCAAAGAAGGGTGGTGTCGTGCTCTCATTAGTGCCGCGCCCCAGCACGCAGTCGCGATAACCAAAGCCTTGAAAGATCTGCGGCATTTGCGACGGATGGCCGAACATGTCACAGATGAATCCGACCGGCATGGGTTCTGACCCCCATTCCCGCGCAATTCGCCTTCCCAGCAGAAGATTTCGAATGATGGCCTCGTCGCCGATGCAGAAAAGATCCGGCATAGTAAACCATGGGCCGACCAGGATGCGCCCAGAACGGATGAGTTTCTTCAGGCGTTCACGGTTCTCCGGACGCACGTCTAAATAATCTTCAATCAGGCATGTCTGGCCGTCGAGCTGGAAGAATTGAAACCGGGAATCGTTTTCCATGAGGTCGAGCAGATCGTCCAACAGCCTGACCAGGAGGAAGCGGTACTCCTGAAAAGGTCTATACCATTCGCGGTCCCAATGGGTTCCCGAAATATAATGAGCGGTAAGGGCGTGCGCGGAAACGGGGGCCGCAGCATCACACGCTTTCCGCGAATCAGCTTCCGTCGAAAGAGAATTGTCCAATGCTTTCATCCAGTCATAAACTGTGCGTTGGCTGGCGGCATGCAAGGTAAACAGAAAGCAAACAGTCTATCCCCCTAAAATAGAGACGTGATTATTCTTGATCGGTGCAACAGTTCCGATTCGGTTGCAGTTCTCAGTTCTTGCGGTTTGTGTATTTTGTAACCATTCTGTTTACCTTGTTGACTGCCACCCTTGTGCGACAGAATTCCCAATTATAATGCCTGTTGAATCTCAACCACTACCGGATCTTTTGGCCTCCGCCGCAAAGCTTTGCAAAGTCGGCACGCTGGTTTATCCGCGCTCCGGCGTGGTTTCACTCCTTGCAAGGCTTCTCTGGGCGGTCGTTTGTTTTGGCCTGATGGAAGGGGTGCCCTGCTCTGCTTGAGCGTCGGGAGTGGAAACGACGGGGAGGAAGTAAAAACTATGTCGCTCCTGCCATCGAAGACGCCCGAGACGGGACTCCTTCCAACACCAAGCCACCGCGGCCAACTGATCTCTCACGGGAAACTATGCCAGCGATTTTCCGCTCCGAGATTTCCTTCGCGACCTGGCTCGGTGCTCGCACCGGAGTTGCCTTTTTTTGGTTCAGCACTTTTATGATGTTTCCGAGCCCGGCCCGCGCCGAAATTCAACCGTCTGCACTTTTTTCCGATAACATGGTTCTCCAGAGGGATGTCGCTATTCCCGTGTGGGGCACGGCGGTGCCGCAGGAGGAAATCACGGTGAGTTTCGGCGGCCAAACACGGAAGGCATCTGCGGGTGCGGACGGACGCTGGCATATCACCCTGCCCCCTATGCCGGGAACATCCGATCCGCAGGAGATGGTGATCTTTGGGGCGAAAGATCAGGGAGGCTCCGGAAAAAGGGTCATAAGAAATGTCCTCGTTGGCGAGGTGTGGCTGGCCGGCGGCCAGTCCAACATGGAATACGCCGTGAACAGTGCGTTGAATCCTGAGGAAGAAATCGCCGCGGCTAGTTACCCCGCGATTCGATTCTTCCATGTGAAAACGGGGGTGAAAAGCGAGCCAACAACCACTCTTTCGGGAAGTTGGGCGGTATGTTCGCCCCTTACGGCGGGAGATTTTAGCGCTACAGGCTTCTATTTCGCCCGAGATCTTCATCAGGCGACCAAGCTGCCTGTCGGAGTGATTCAAAGCGCGGAGTCGGGAACGTTGGCGGAAGCGTGGATGAGCCGGGAAGCGCTTGAGTCCGACCCCGATTTCCGTCCGATCCTGGAGCGCTACCGGGAAGCAGTGGCCGTCCACCCGCAATCGATGGAGGCCTATCGCAATGCGCTCGAGGCGGGTGAATCCGCCGCCGCCACGACTTCCGGCCCGCCATACCAGCCCACGCCCGACCCGGCGACATTGACGACTCGTCCCTCTGGGCTTTTCAATGCGAAGATCGCCCCTCTCGCGCCCTTTGCGATCCGAGGCATCATCTGGTGGCAGGGAGAATACAACTCCGAGCGGGGGGAACAGTACAAAAAGCTGTTTCCGGCGTTGATCAGAGACTGGCGTTCCCTTTGGAAAAGCAACGACCTCCCGTTCCTGTTTGTGCAGCTTCAAAATCTGGACATTCAACCCCAGCCCAATGCCGCGCATTACGATGAGCTGCGGGAAGCGCAACTCTTCACCCTGCAAACCGTTCCCCATACCGGAATGGTGGTTGCGTGCGATGTTGGCGATGCCAACGACATTCATCCCAAAAACAAACAAGCGGTGGGTGCGCGGCTGGCCCTCATTGCCCGCGGCATTCTTTATGGCGAAACCGAACTGGTCTACTCGGGGCCAATTTATCGCGAGTTCACGATTGAAGGTAAATCCATCCGTATTCATTTCGATCAGGTTACCAGCGCCTTGGCTGCCAAAGACGGAAAGCCTCTGGCGGGCTTCGAGATCGCCGGAGACGACCGGAAGTTCGTGGCGGCACAAGCGGTGATCGAGGGAGATTCCGTCGTGGTTTCCTGCCCCAATGTGATCAACCCCGTGGCTGTCCGGTATGCGTGGCGGGATAATCCAACCTGCTCGCTTTACAACGTAGCCGACCTTCCTGCATCGCCGTTTCGAACCGATAACTGGCCGGTCCACAGCACCGGCAACAACTAGCTCTTAACGCAAAACAAATAACAGATGAAAAAGAGAGGGTTCACATTGATCGAGCTTCTGGTGGTTATTGCGGTGATCGGGCTTCTGGCCGCGCTGCTCATTCCTGCGGTCAATGGAGCATTGGAAAAGAGCAGGGACGCAAAGTCGGCATCCAATCTCAGACAGATCGGGCTGGCGTTGAATGGGTTTGCTTCCGAGAACAATAATTTCTACCCCAAGGCATCCGGGGTTGTTGCATACCAGGCAGAGGGCAGCGATCCGGCCACATGGTCTTGGCAACAACAGATCGATGACTACGTCGCCGGTACAAGGGCGGTGTTTCAATCCCCCCATCTTCCGTTTGCTCAATTCGGATATGGTTATTACCTGGGAGGTCGCGCGGCCTATCTGGACGCTAAGCAGAACGGGTCGGAAGGCGGGGAACGATTTGCCCCGGTCAATCGCCTTCGGATCAGAGAACTAAGCAAGCACATCCTAGGTGGCGAATGCGTTTACTGGGGCGGCCAACTAATCGACGCCGACAAAGACGATTACAGCCAGACACCCTCCTTCAAGCCAGATGGATCGAAGGGAAAGCTAACCCCAATTCTTTTCGCGGACGGTCACGTACAAAGCTTCGCCCAGTTCGACAATCAAAATATGACAGGCCGTTATGAGGGAGTCGGAGACGGAAACTCATATCCCTCTTCGCCATAGCTGGAACGCGGACTTCGCGGTATTTGCAGGCAAAGATTTACAATACCTTTTCATGAACCCAAAACGCCCATCTAAAAAAGTTACCTACGATAACCGCTCCTTTACCATTGAAGGAAAAAGAACGCTCATCATCAGCGGAGAGATTCATTATGCCCGTATGCCCCGGGAGGAATGGTCCGCTGTGCTTGATGAAAGCGTCGCTTGCGGCATCAACACGGTCGCGATTTACGTATTCTGGAACTGGCACGAGACGCAGCGCGGCGTGTATGACTTTTCCGGCGACCGGGACCTGGCGCATTTCCTCCAGTTATGCGCCGACCGGAAACTTCAGGTCATCCTTCGGGCGGGTCCCTACTGCTGCGCCGAATGGAATTTCGGAGGATACCCTCCCTATCTGAAGGACGAGCCGGGGATCACCATCCGGACATGGAATAAGCCGTATCTGGATCGGGTGGAAAAATACTTCCGCCACCTCGTTCCGGAGTTCCAACCTTTTCTGGCCTCGAACGGCGGCCCAATTGTTCTTGTGCAGGTCGAGAACGAATATCTCAACGTTTCCAAACGCTACGGTCGTGGCGGAGTCCGATATCTCAAGTGGATGGCCGGTCTGGTGCGCGAGCTGGGCGTGGATGTCCCGCTGATCATGTGCGAAGGAGGCGTCGAGGACGTCGTCGAAACGTTGAACGGATTTTCCATGGCGGAGGAGCGCGTCAACGCGTTTCGAAAGAGTCATCCCGATTTGCCGCTGGTTTGGACGGAGATGTGGCCAGCTTGGTATAACACATGGGGGTTTGCGGAGCATCGACGGGACCCAAAAAATATCGCGTTTTATATTCTGGATTGGCTCAGCCAGGGCGGCTCCGGCTGGAATTATTACATGTGGTTTGGCGGGACCAATTTCAGTCGCAACGCCATGTATCTTCAGGCCACCAGTTACGGGTTTGACGCGCCGCTCGACGAGTATGGCCGCCCGTCCTTGAGCGCCCGGTATTTAACCGGCCTGCATCGCGTCTTGCTCGCACACTCCGAGACGATTTTGAGCGGGAAAAGAATCGTCCGGCAATTAGAGCAGGGCAGCAAACGGATTGAGTGGCGCCACAAAAAAGAGACCCTGGTCCTGGAAATTAACGAAGCCGTCACTTCCGGCCTCCTTAAGGACGGAGCCGGGAAAATCCTTTTCGACGTGGATCAATCCTTTCAACGGGTCAACAAAAGTTTTAGAGCCCCAGCCTGGGGCAGGACGCTGGAGGTCGATGCCTGGCAATACTGGAGCGAACCTTTTCCGAAAGACCGCACGGACGGCCTGAAAGCGGTTCGCCCGGTCGAGCAGCTTCTTCTCACCGGCGACCGCACCGACTACTGCTGGTACGCGGCGGCAGTGAGCCTCAAAAAAACGGGAGCGCAAACGCTTTCGATCCCTTTCTGCGCCGATGTCCTGCGGGTTTACCTGAATGGAAAGCTCGTTGGCCAGACCCGGGGACCGCTCCTTGAAAATCGCGGACCGACGCTGCCTCAGCCTCCTCGCAAAAAAGCCAGCGCGATCAATATCCTCGAACTCGATCAGGGGCGTTACAACCAGAGCTTCGTGTTTGAAGCCCCCGCAGGATTGTATCGACTGGAAGTCCTCGCCGCCTCCATCGGGCTGATCAAGGGCGACTGGATGGTCTCGGGTTCGATGAACACAGATCGGCGCGGCATCTGGCAGGGCGTCTTTCTGAACGGTAAAGAGGTGTTGAATTGGAGCATGCACCCGGGCCTGGTGGGGGAGCGGCTCCATGTGGTGCAGAATCCCGAGGCCGTTCCTTGGACCGCGCCCGGTGCCTCGAGACATTGCACCTGGCACTCCTCCACTTTCCGGCTTTCGGAGAAACTTCTCAAGGCGAGCGCGGCTTTTCGCTTGGACGCAGGCGGGCTCGACAAAGGCATGCTGTTCATCAACGGTCACGGCCTCGGTCGGCATTGGCTCATCACAGTTCAGGGATACGGAGCCGACGAGCGCTGGCAGCAAACCCAAAAACATGGCCTTTATGTGGAGCATGACGGGGAGCCCACCCAGCGCTACTGTAAGGTTCCGGTCGCCTGGCTCCGGCCGGTCAATCGCTTGGTTATCTTCTAGGAAGGCAAACTCGTTCCGCCAGCCATGCCGCTGGAGTGCGGTGCCTAGTTCTCAGGAGACGCCTATGACAAAAATCCGAACTCTCTCGATTCGTGAGGCTCTGCTCTGCCCGCGGTGGAGATTGCTCCTGCCCTCGGGCGGCCGGGAGAAATTGCCGCACAAACAAGCAGATCGTCGCTGCCACGCGATTAATTTCTCGATCCGGATAGGGAAGTGTCGGATGGGCAATATTTCCATTCCAAGGGATTTCGTTGATAACCGTTCGTTGCTGATCCGTTCTTTCCGCTTCTCCCCGACGGCTCAATCATGGTGACGAGTGGTATACGTTTCCTTCCCCGACTCCCTCATAACGGCCCATCATGTTTTGATTGTCGAACTGGTCGTAGGCTTTGTACATGACCGTCTGCGAAAAGAATTGGGGTTAGCTTTCCCTTCGATCCATCTGGCTTGAAGGAAGGCGTCTGGCTGTAATCGTCTTTATCGGCGCCCGTTTGTGAACCTGTCCAGTAAACACATTCCCCGCCTAGGATATGCTTGCTTAGTTCTCTGATCCGCAGGCGGTTGACCGGGGCAAATCGTTCCCCACCGTCAATTGCAATCAATCAAAAATTTCTCGTGAGCGATTGAAAGTGGTTAAGATGAAAGCAAAAAATGGCCAGTTCTAATAAGGCAGCAGTTCTTGCCTCCTGCTTTTTCGAGCCGTTTACTGGTCTTCCGCACATCCTCCCGGCTTGCGGCCGCAGCGCAGTGGCGACTCACCCAGCTGGGATCGCCCATCAGCAGGTGGTAGTGGTTTTTCATCAGCACATAACTGTGCACCCTCCAACCTTTCCCCCCGCTCGCCTGCCATGATGTCTTCAGGAAAGAAAGGTAATCCTCGTCGTCGAGGAAAATTGACTCCAGCCGATCCCCCCGAT
>JBDNGG010000486.1:0-2898 GCA_041689405.1 Terrimicrobiaceae bacterium
CAGGATATGAGATCCCGCCTGCTGGAGCCGCCCCAGAACCTCATCATTCGTGGCGATCAGGAATGGGTCTGTCCAAAGATGTGAATCTTACCGATGACCAAAACGTTTGACAGCCGCATCATCAATGCGGGACTGGGCGGTAATAACAGTCGCGCCTCGTTGGAGCGGATCTCAGGGGATGTTTTTTCACACCACCCGGATCTGATGATCCTGATGGTTGGCACAAATGACGCCTTGAACTCCGGCGCGCTGGTTCCACTAGAGGAATACGCGGCCAATCTCGACGCCTTGGTCGCCCGCACCCTCCAGGCGCACTGCAAAGTCCTGCTGGCAACGGTGGCGCCATTTCATTTGCCCGCACTGGCCGCGCTGCTCCACCGTGCCGGTCAGGCAGACTTTCACGGCACTCCAAGATACGAAGAGGAGAACCGTGAAAGGCCCGCGACCCACCGCGACGAGGGCATTGTATTCCAGATCGACATCCCGGCAGAAATCTCATGCGCGGGCCGGAATCTGACAAATCCAGCGGCATCCCGAATCCACAAGTATTGACTGTGAATTATCCCAGCCCAAAAGACGCCACTTGTCATCTTGGTATTATTGGCTGCGGTGCCCGCATCCGGGGGCTTCTGGCGTTGGAAAAACAAATCCACGTAATCGCGGTCAGCGATCCCCATCCCTCCTCGATTCTTGCCGCCCGGGAAAGTTATGGGCCTGACCTCAAAGTTTACGATGACTACCGGGACCTTGTTGCGGATCCGGATTTGGACTGGGTGGCCGTCGGTTCTTGGAATTGCTTTCATCGCGAGCATGCGGTGGCGGCTCTGCAGGCCGGCAAGAATGTTTTCTGCGAGAAGCCTCTGGCCACCTCGTTCGAAGACTGTGTCGCCATTCAAAACGCCGTCCGCCAGACCGGAAAGGTCTTCTCTTTTGGCCTGGTGCTTCGGTATTCGCCATTCTACCGCAAGGTCCACGAACTCCTGCGCTCGGGGCGAATCGGAAATCTGGTTTCCTTTGAATTCAACGAGCATATTAATTTCTTCCACGGAACCTACATCATGGGCGGATGGCGAAGATTCCGCCGGAACGCGGGCACTCACATTCTCGAAAAATGCTGTCACGATCTGGATATCGCCCTCTGGCTGACCGACAGCCTGCCCATGCGGGCAGCCAGTTTTGGGGGGCTGAACTTTTTCCGGGCGGAGAACAAACACCTGACCGTCTTTGACGACAAGGGGCGGGAGATTCATTCCACCTGGGATGGCTTGGATATGGTGAATCCCTTCACCTCCGAAAAGGACATCGTGGATAACCAAGTCGTGATTCTGGAGTTCGCCAATGGCGTCCGCGCCTCGTTTCACGCGAACTGCTCATCGGGTATCCCCGAACGCCGCATCGTGCTGATCGGCACCGAAGGAACGATCCGGGCGGACGCTCTCACCGGAGTCATCGAACTCCAGCGCATCAGCCAGCAGTTTGAGTCCCACACGATTGATGTCACAGGCGGCCACCTCGGCGGCCACGCCGGGGGCGACGAGGTCTTGCTGAAGGCGCTGATCGCTTCCATGCGGGACAACGCGCCACCTCTGGTTGGCATCGACGAAGGCATCAAGTCCGCCTTGGTCTGCTTCGCGATTGACGAGGCGCACGACACCGGCACGGTCGTCGATCTAAAACCGATGTGGGAAAGGGCAGGGCTATGAACATCCATCCTCAGGAACGCTGCGACCATCGCGGGGATTGGTGTGCGCTGGCTGAAAAGCAACTCCAATGGACCGTCGGCCACAACACCCTCAACCGCTGGCTCTCCAACGGCATCGGCTACCGGCAGCCGGTCACCGACGGATTTCGCGTGACCCAGATTCCGGAGGGAACAATCATTGGTTTCATTGGCCGTCCGGACGACACCCCTTATCTCGAGGAAAGCTTCGTTATCGAGTGGAACACCCTTGAACATTGGGCCGTGCCGTATGCGCGGGTCGTGTTGGCCATCTGCCATCTTGGTCCCTCGAACTCCTGATTTTCACACCGCACAATATGAGCAATCCGACGAAAAGAATAAATTCCCCGATGCGAAACGTCCTGCCTGCCGGGGATTGCGCCTCGCGCGGTGCGCCACTGGGCGACCGCTGGCTCGAAGGGGATTTCCGGTTTTTTGACAAGACGGACCCTGCCGCTTCCGTGGACGCTTACTTTGGGCGGTTTGCCGAATTTTACCAACCGGCCGGGGAGGGGATTGCCGGGATCCAGCTCAATGTCGGATGGTTTGCGGATGTGGTGCTCGCGTATCCCGGATCGTTGGAAGATCGCGTGCCGCTGGCCGTTTTCAAACCTCTTTTCGGCGAGAACTCGGGACAGACGCTGGGCGAGGATGAGTGGAGTTACGGGCAGGTTGCGGCATTGGTTTCCGCGATCCGCCAAGGCGCGAAACGTCACCTCGGACGCTCAGACTTCCGTGTCGGATTGCTCCTGCTCGGCTGGACTTCCATCTATTACGCGCACGCACCGGTCTGGTTCGCGGCCCATCCGGAAAGTTTTCGCTGGGGGCGCACGTCGCTGACCGATCCCGCGTGCCTCTTTCTCGATTGGGCGTCGCGGATCCGTCCGGATTCCTCCCGCTATGCGGCATTTCCCGAGGGGATTCCGCAAGCCACTGCCCTACCCGGGTTTTTCGCCGCCCAGTGGGCCCGTCTCAGTGAGGATATCGGATTTGATACCATCCTGCTGCGCGACGGGATGCTCGGGCTCTCCAACTACCGCCATGCCTCCCCGGCGTGGGACCCGGAATGTTTTGAAGGTCTCCGCACTCTCCTGCGCGAAATCAAGCGATTGTCTCCGCAGACCATGACCATCGGCTACTCCGTCGCGGGCAGCGCGCTGGCCGAGCTGCGCTGCCAC
>JBDNGG010000487.1:0-3446 GCA_041689405.1 Terrimicrobiaceae bacterium
GGTTCCGGCGGAAATCGTAGTCTCCGCGATGACATCGACTTCCGAGGCGTCGCCGAGTTTAATGAAGACTTCGTCATTCGGCAGCCAGGCCTCTGTCCATGCCTGAAAGCGCGGGTCCGTCGCAACCAGTCGGCACTCCTCATGAGGATGCTCGGATTGCCCCCAGACCCAGGTTTTTCCCGCCCATTGGTGGTATTGCGTCCAGTTTTTATAACCGCCCAGAGCGGCGTGGACAAAAATCGTTGGCTTGCCGGATTCGATCCATGCGGTGAGCGTCGCCTGAGTTTCCGGGGACGGGTTCTCTTGCGTGTGGTAGAGCAGCAGGGCGGCGGCATCGTCCAGATCGGATTGCGTGAGCCCGGCGGAAGCTTCGATGAGTTCAGGCTTGCGACCGGTGGTTGTTTCCAACGCTTCGAGAATCCCCTCGCGTCCGCCGCTGCCGAAGTGTTCGTCGGCAAAAAGCACGAGACGCCCCCCGGGGATGCGCGGCTGGGGCGGATGCTGGATAATTTCCAGCGGAGCGTAGCCGGTCGTGAATGGCGCATTGATGCGCTTCATAAGCCGGGCCGATTCGTGGGCCGCGTAGGCAATTCTGGTCGTGACGGCCAAACGCGCGGCGTCGCATTGCATTGTCGTTCCCTTTTCGATGGCCGAGATCAGATCCAGTGCCAGGGCGTGACCGTCTTGAGGTTCATCTGTCGGCGGCGGAATCTCGCGGTAGCCGTCGGACTGATTCCAGACGCGAAGCTTTTCAGAGCTATTTTCGTTGATGGCAATCATGCCCTTCGAGCCGCGAATGAAAACCATCTCACCGCCTTGATGGTGATCTGGGCCGGTGATGAAAATTGCCTGCCGCTTTTCCGGATATTCCGTGAAGATGACCGAGGCGTCTTCAATGGCGTGGCGGTAGAGGCGCTCGCCGCTATGGCTTGCGCCGGCCAAGACCGAGATAGGCAGCGCATCAAACATCCAACTGGCCATGTCGATCCAGTGGACGGACCAGGAGAGGATATCCCAACCGTCGCCGACCCGCCCCTCGAAGACCCAGTCGGTGCCGATGGCACCGTCGTGCAGCATTTTTTTTGCGAGCTTGTAATTCGCGTTGTAACAACGCTGGTGGGCAATGGCGAGGTGCGCTCCGGCCTCGGTGCAGGCCGCAAGCATGGCGTCGATTTCCCTGCCGTTGAGCGCCACCGGCTTTTCGCAAATAATTCCGCGCACCCCGCGTTTCGCCGCCTCAATGACCTGCGGAGCATGGAGCTTCGGCCAGGTGCAGACGCTGACCATATCCGGCGTCACTGCCGCGTAGAGGGCATCCGTGGAAACAAAGAGATCCTCGCTCGGAACGCTAAACTGCTGGCCGAACGCCGCGAGATTTTCCGGGTTGGGATCAACGCCAAGAAGGCGGATGCCGGGGTCGGCTTTTTTGTAGCCGTCCGCATGGGCGTGGCCGATCGCCCAGCCTTCTTTGCCGGGATTGAATTTTCCGCAACCGATAATGGCGGCGATGCGTGGAGGGTGGATATACATAGAATTAGACACACCTTATTTCAAAACGCTGCGCGTGGCTTGCACGGGCAACCGTTGGTAATTTGTGCACAAATAAATTTCGCTTTTTTGCAGACACACCTAAAGTTTTCCTGTGCCGCCACTCATTGTCGAATCGGGAAGCGGGAGCATTCGTCAGCTACCGCTCCATAAAAACCTTGGCCTGGAGATTATTGTCATCCGCCGCGGACACCTCGCGTGGCGGACGGAAGACATCAAAGAGTGGGTCACTCCCGGCACCGTCTATTTCACTCTTCCCGGCCAGATCCACGGCAGCGAGCATGAGTTTGAGCCGGGCCACGAATGGGTCTATGCCGTGATCTCCACCTCCCTGGATAAGAACAAAAAACTAAAGTTTCATCCCGACCTCCCCTTTTCGGCGAAAGAAGCGGCGGAGATCTCCCGGTCGCTCACCGGATGCAAACGTCATGCGTTTCTCGCTTCGCCCGCGCTCGGCGACCACCTCTCCGAGTTAGTTCGCGAAGTCGGGCAGCGCAACGATTTCCATCGCGCAAAAATCCGGCATCTCGCCGCCGCCGTCGTGATCGAACTTGTCCGCAGCGTTGCCGCCGGAAAAAGCGTCGAACCGGTCCATGTGCGCCCGGCTGGCGAGAACCGCGTGCTTGCCGTGATCGAGAAACTCCAGAAGCAGCCCGATGAAAAGTGGACGCTGTCGCAACTGGCGGCGGATTGCCGTCTCGGACGCAGTCGGTTTTCCACCATTTTTCTTCGACTGACCGGCGACACGCTCATTCGCTTTCTAAACCGCATCCGCATTCAGCTCGCCTGCCGGATGCTGCGGGAATCGAGGGCTCCCATCACCCGGATCGCTCTGGAATGCGGCTTCGAGAGCAGCCAGTATTTCGCCCGCGTCTTCAAGCAATTCACCGGCGGCATCGACGCGCGGACCTATCGAACCCGCAAGAGTGGCCAATGCTCTCCAGGCTCCTCGCCGAAACTCCCCCCGCGCGGACCAAAAAAACCGGCCCGGTCCCCGGACTTTCCGAGAGTTGCGACGACATCGCATTCCGCTTCCGCCCCGACGGCTCGAACGACCTCGATCCGGCCCAGCGGGGGGCGGTCACCATCCAGCGAAAACTGACCAACCCAACCGCAACGCAAGCCGCTCCCAACCGCTTCAGCATCGAAATCGAGCCCGTCCCCGGCAGCCTCCGGGTTCATCGGCCTCGAACATTGCCATGCCGCCCGAAAAAATATTTCAATAATCGCTTGATCGGTCGGTTTATTTTTGAATAAAGTGAAAAATCAGAATAGAAATCCCAATTGCCATCGGCACACTCCTCCTAGCCACCATCCTCTCCCACCCTGTGCGGGCGGAGAGCCTCACTGACAACATCGAGGGATGGCTGTTTTACATTCACGGGGAGAAGGAGGGCTTTGAGTTCTCGGAATTGCGATATGAGGAGACAGACCGGGTTGCCGGGAGCGGATGCCTGGCCTATGACGCAAAGGGAAAATCCAGTCCTAGCCTCTGGGTGCGCATGACCTTGCAGAAACTGCCTGAGATAGTGGACCTCACCCGACAGCAGTATCTGGCATTCTCTTATAAACTAACGGCTCACAGCGATCTCATTTCGGACAGCGGCTCTGAAATCCAGGCGATCGGCATCGGCGTCGAACTCTCGAACACACAAAGCGGCGCAAACATAAGCTCCAACGACAAGCTCATCCCTGATGGTGAATGGCACGAAGTCGTAATCCCCATCGAGGATTTCAAGACCAAGGCATCCGAACTTGAGCAATCCGAAGGCTGGGACTGGTCCGACATTACCACCATCAGCATCATCCAACCCGTCGGGTCGGCCGAGCAACTGGATTACACGCTCAAGATTGCCAACCTCCACTTCGTGCCGATCCCGGAAGTCAAAAAGTAAGCA
>JBDNGG010000488.1:0-4093 GCA_041689405.1 Terrimicrobiaceae bacterium
GATCGTATGCTTGCGTTCCCACCCCAGCGTCTCACTCACCTCATCGATCATCGCACTCCGCCCCATTCGGTTTCGCCTCGGATATCGTGCCCGACAACTCTCCAAATATTCTTCTTTGCTCTTATAACTCATATTCCCAGATTCTCTTTTCATCTGGGTGTCATTCTTTTTGGCGCAACGCCTTAAACCCTCCGGCGTCATTGTTGATTGGCGCAATACGTTGGCCGCATGACATTTTTATTTACAAGCCATAAGCAATTCTGAGCCAGACGGAGGCGAAAAGAGCTGAACAAAAAGCGCCTATACTCTAGCAGCCTGTCGGCGCGTAGCGAATTATATTTGACCCCTACAAAAAAATGGTATCTTGTGGTAACACATGGCCATCTCCTTCTGCACAACTTCAACGAAGCGATCCTTTGACGGCTTCACGTTGATTGAGATCCTCGTCGTGGTTGCGGTGCTGGCGATACTGGCGGGCCTGTTCATGCCGACTTTGCAGGGAATGCTGAGCCGGGCGGCCGAAGCCAAGTGTGTTTCCAATCTGAAGACCATAAGTGGCGTCTCCGCTCTGTTTTCAGCCGATCACAACGGGGATTGGCCACCCAGCGCGGTCGGAACCGTCTTTGCAAACAGCTTGATTCCTTATCTGGGGCGGGTGCCGGGCACAAAGGATGCTGATTTTCTGAACAGCCCTCTCATCTGCCCCGCAGCCCGGACCGATGCGCCCGACGGCAGTTACCAGCATCGGGGATTTTATATTCTCTCCTACACCGATCCGGATACCGGAAAGAATTTCAGTTACGGGTTGAGCTACGCACAAAACCCTTTCGCTCCGGGCCGTACGACCTCACCCGCCACCCAGGTGCGAAACCGTCTGGCGGTAGAGAATGCTTCGAAGATGATGCTCTACATGGATTTTTACGGGCACTACATGGCCACCTTAGCGGGCATCAGAAATCCGGCTTCCAGGGACATTCTCCTCCGGCGTCACAAAGGGCGGATCAACGCCGCCTACGTCGATGGCAGCGTACGGGGCATCCTCTATGAGGAAATCCCAACCACGACGCCTCCAACGCGCATGTTCTGGAGCGGGCGAGGCAAAACCTGGCCGGATTGAGAGATTCCGCCACAACGTGGCAGTTTGCCCACTTTTGTCATATGCAGCCGGGCTCGCCTCGTTCCTTCCGTTTCCGTCCGGCGCATTTGAAAAACCAAGACCAGGCATCCCGCCAGATCGTAGATACTCAGGAATCTAGGAAGAAAAATTGATATCCCTTGTCAGCGCGCCCAGTTCAACTTCATGAAGAATTCTGATCTCGCCGCCGCCACTGCGGCCAACGAAGATGGCCGTCGCCCATGAAACCACTCCCCGACCCCATCGCCACCGCCCGGGAGGTCGGACTGGCAATCTTGCAGCCTTCGCAGCGGGATCTGGGCTACGGACTTGCTCTGCACCAGAAAAGCCTGGTGGTCGAATCTTACGGCCTCGGACACCATGCTCCCCTGCAGCCGGAAGTTCTCAATCAAGCTCTGGAAAGCGGGGCTTCCGAGCTGGAATATCAAGATCTCTCCGAAGAGATGCTCATGATGGGGTGGCTCCGCGAGTCCCGTTTGCGGGAGGAATACCACAAGGCATGGGAAGCTTCGGGGGTGGTTTGCATGTTTCTCAACGCCGGAGAGGAAGGCAATGACCCGCTGCGTCTGCTCAAGCGTCTTTCCCGCTATGTCGCGCTGACCGACGCCATGCCGGACCTGCTGACCCGAGCGGTTTCCGTCGAAGGCATTCGTCAGGCGCATGCGCAAGGCAAGCGGGCGCTTTGTCTCACCGGCAATGGCATCCCTCTCACCGGAAATACACTCACGGTGCAAGATGAACTGCGCACCCTGCAAGTCTTTGCTAATTTGGGCACCCGCATGATGCATTTGACCTACAACCGCCGCAACCTGCTGGCTGATGGCTGCGCCGAGAAAAGCAATGCCGGACTCTCGGATTTCGGACGTGAAGCTGTCCGCCAAATGAACCGTCTCGGCCTTATCATCGACGTGGCCCACAGCGGCTGGCAAACCTGCCTCGAAGCCGCCCGCGCCTCCGAAAAGCCCATCGTCATCAGTCACTCCGCCATTTGGTCCCTCAACGAACATGCCCGCTGCAAACCCGACGACGTTATTCAGGCGGTGGTCGATGGCGGCGGCACCATTGGTATCACCAACATTCCGGCCTTTCTGGGCGGTCGCGGCGACCTTCTGGCCATGTTGGATCACCTCGACTACGCGATCCGGAAATTTGGAGACGGGGCCGTCACGATCGGAATGGACTCCGTCTACCGTTCGCGATGGTTCCCGGAGGCAGAGCAATCTCTCCGACCCCGCCCGACACGACGGGCGAGATGGGAAAATTTTTGGCTCCCGGGGGACCCGCTTTCGCATCCGGTCTGGAATCAACCGGCCCAGATCCAGAGCATGGCCTCCACGAACTGGCCCCTGATCACCGTGGGGATGGTGCAACGCGGACATTCCGATGAGACCATTCGCAAGGTCATCGGCGAAAATATGCTGCGGGTCGCCGGCCAGGTCTGGCCCTCCCCGGCTCCGGCGGTATGAAGGAACGCCCCTCACCCGGGATCGGGACACCGCTGGCCGATCTGCCGACTCCCTGTCTGCTGCTGGATCAAAAACTCCTCCTGGCCAATTTGCAGACCATGCGGGACTTTTTAGCCGCCTGCGGCAAGAACCTGCGGGCTCATGCCAAGACCCATAAATGTTCCCGGCTCGCGTCCCTCCAGCGGGAATACGGCGCCACGGGAATTTGCGCCGCCAAGGTTTCTGAGGCCTGGGGGCTGGTCGCCAGCGGGATTCGCGACGTCTTGCTCACCGGGCCCGCCGTCACGCTCGAAGCCCACCAACAGATTCTGGAGTGTGCGGAAGAGGATCCGAAATTCATCGCGACCATTGACAACCTGTCAAACGCTGCCCGACTGTCCGCGCTTTTTCTGTCCCGCCGCCGTCAACTGCGGTGTCTCATCGATCTGGATTTGGGGTTCGGCCGCACCGGAATTCCCCTCCGGGATTTTCCGGGATTTCTTTCCGCTCTGCGCAACCTCCCCGGCCTGGAAATCCTTGGTCTTCAGGCCTACGCTGGCCACGTGCAACACATCATCGGCTGTGAAGATCGCCGCAAAGCCAATCAGGCCTGTCTGGACATGGTTTCTCAAGCGGTGAAAATCCTCCGCCGAGAGGGATTTTCCGCGCCCATCGTCTCGGTGGGGGGAACCGGCAGTTGTCAATTTGACAGCGAACATCCGGACGTGACCGAGATCCAGGCAGGAAGTTACGCTCTCATGGATGCCGAATATCTACAGATCGGTTCCCGCGAAAATGCCAACCGCTTTGAACTCTTTCCTCCGGCCTTGTTTTTGCTCACCACCGTGGTTTGCGCCAATCAGGGAAAGTTTGTCACCGTGGACGCCGGTCTCAAGGCACTCTATCGCGATGGCGCCAATCCGGAGGTTGTTGCGCCCGGTCTGAGCTACGACTGGTTTGGCGACGAATACGGGAAAGTTGTTTCCAACGGAACAGTCCCTCTTCCCGGACTCGGGGATTCATTGCGGCTGGTGGTTTCTCACTGCGATCCGACCGTCAATTTGTTCGATCACTTCCATCTGATTGAAGAAGATCGGCTGGTTGGGGTTTGGCCAATTGATTTGCGCGGACGCAGTCAATAATTCGCAGGGTTTTCAACACCCTTTACGCAAAACGATCCGCCAATCATTTTACGGGAGTGATCGCACCAAACATCTCGTGGGCGGTCGGTCTTGGATCGAAGCTGCGATTGTAGTCCACCCATGACTCGAACACCTGAAAGCCGGTTTCGAGGATGGTTTCGAGTGACTGCGGATGCATGTCCATGCCGTGGCAAAACTCGAAAAGCAGAGGCGTGGCCCCGGTCATATGGTGGAGCCAGGTTTTGAAGTAGAAACTCCAAGGTGGAATCACAATTTGGTCGGAGGGCAGGAAGGGAATGTCGGAGGCCCGCAGGCGGGCCAAAATAAAGGTGCTGGCTTCAATTTGTTTTCTCTGCATGCCCGGAGAAAGA
>JBDNGG010000489.1:0-2301 GCA_041689405.1 Terrimicrobiaceae bacterium
TCGCTCGGCAATGATCACCAATGCTTCCAAATTGCCCTGGGTCAGCGACAGCCATTTCCGAAAATCCCCGGCATCATGCCAACCGCCGACCGCCGGCCAATGGGAACCATCGGTATCGAGAACGCCATCATCGAGATGACAGGCAGGGTGCACGCCTGGCACCTCTTGCCCGCAGCGCTGCGCCTCCATGAAAGTCAGGTAACCCCGCGAGAGCCGGTCATAGACCCAATCTGCAATCATGAACGGAGCGGAGATCTGATAATCCGTCTCGATCTGATAACTCCCCGGTATAGTAAAACCGCTAAAATCCGCCTGCCATAAGGTGCCCCAGCGCGATTCCACTTTCACGAGTTCACCCTGGTAAAAAAACGTCTCCGGCTCGGGAATTAGCTTGCCGCGCAGCAGATCGAACGGACACGGAAAACGCTTGGAAAACCCCTCCGGCTCGACGCGTTCACGAGGCATCCGGAAGCAATTCTGGCGAATATAAAACGGAATGCGGTCAGGGAGATCGGAGGTCCCTCCGCAGAGAGTGACCGTCTTGGCCGAGTTCGGCTGGTAGCCGAGGTGGGAGAGACTGAGTTGAATGCCGTCGCTTTCCATAATTACTTAATTTTTCAAAAGGGTTTGATTGCCCTGCAATCCGGAGAGCGGGTGGCGGGCCACGGTTTCCCACGCGAGTGATTGCAGATAATGCCTCAGCTTCGGGTGGATTCGATCCAGTTCCGCATCGCCATCCTCCAATCCAACCGGCGTGCGTTGGTAGATGCAGGCAAAGTTGCAGTAAGTCGCCAGCGCCTCAATCGGAGCTTTCCCGTGACCTATTGCGTCGGTGAAAAGTTCCGATTGCCTGGTGATCCCGGGGACTTTGCCCGCGATGATCTCTTCGCGCAAACGGAGCACCGCATCGCTCAGGGGAACGATATGCACGACATCGATCCCGACATTCCGGTTGATCTCCGCAACCTGTTTTTCAATAATCTGCTTCACCGAAGCGGTAGCCGCCCGGGCCCCGTCGAGGGAGCGCGTGTCGCGCTCCTCGTTGCTCTGGATCATCTTGTCCCGATGAACCCATTGATTCGCATCCACAATGGGTTCCCAGTGGTCAAAGGCGGGCCACGATATTTGGACGAGGATACGGAGGCGCGGGTTGTGTTTCAGCCCGAGTTTCACAAACGACTCGACTGCCTGATCCGGAACCATCCAGTTCGGGGAGAGGGTCAACACGTCCACCGCGCCCGCAGTGAGTTTAGCTTTCGCCACGTTTTCCCCATCGGGCAAGTTCCAATGCTGGGTCACACTCGAACCGCCAATCATCTGTTTACCAGCTAGCTCGTGCCCCTCGATTCCCGCCGACGCAACCAACGCCGGCAGGCGGTCAGCCACAAAGATGTGAAAGCTATGACCGGCGACAAAGACACGCTGGCCAACCACAACGGGGGGAGTCGCGGCGGACGCAGCAGACATTGGAGCGGGTAGAGCGAGCGAGACCAAGGTTGTTAGAACGTAAAAAGAACGAAGAATAAGAAGGGTGATTAAAGGGTTATTCTACTGGTTGCAATCTCTTCGAACAAGATATCGTCGAACCACGCGGCGCCCGGCCCCACCAACACCAGATAGGGCATCAGGTAGGCCTGCTCGCCGCTGTCCAGTTCGACCTCGAGGCGCGTCCAATCCTGACTGCCGCGCAGTTTCGCACTGCTCGCTTCGTGGCTTATATTATTATAGGTGTAGGCGTAACCGGCCAACTCTATCTGGGATGGGCCCGTTTTTTAGACCAGCAGGAGCTTAAAATAAGCGATGGAATGCGGACATGATTTTGTTTCTATGCGTTGGTTCTGGAAGCGCTAACCTCCGTTTGTAGAGGGTTTCCGATTTTGTCTCTGGAGCGCAAGGCCCGGATGGTCTTGGAGCGCAGCGCAGGGGCCTGCGCAGGCCTCTAGTGGAAGAGAAACAATCGGTCGACGGAAGGGGGTGGTTCCTTGTGGTGGTTTTCATGCGGCTTTCCCCATTTCTGTTGCCGGGATTCCGGGCTTCCGGTTCGTCTCATAAACAAGCGCCGGTGTTTTGTTAGCCAGAGCCTGGCGCGGACGCCAGGTGTTGTATCGCTGGATCCGCTTCCCGATTCCGGCCTCCAGATCGCCGATTGTCGCGTAGCCTTTGAAATAGATGTCCTCGTATTTCAGACTCCTCCAGAGCCGCTCGATGAACACATTGTCCATCCGCCGGCCCGTCCCATCCATACTTCCGGCAATCCCCATGCCTTCGAGTCTTCCCGTCCATTGCGGCTGAACCAGTCCA
>JBDNGG010000490.1:0-2123 GCA_041689405.1 Terrimicrobiaceae bacterium
GTCCGAATCCGCCCATTCATCCCAGATAGAAACGCCGTTCTCATGCAGGTAGGCGGTGTTAGTATCGCCACGAAGAAACCAGAGGAGTTCGTAAATAATCGACCGGAGATGCAGCTTCTTCGTGGTGACAACAGGAAACGACTCCCGGAGATCAAACCGCTCCTGGGCCCCGAATACCGAATATGTCCCGGTGCCCGTCCGGTCCGGTTTCCATTTCCCGTGATCAAGCACGAGTTGAAGAAGGCGATGGTATTGCTTCATGAAATAAAAATGACGGGCAAGCGGACATAATCGGATATTTTTCAGTCAATCGCAAAGGCCGAAATCAAGATTTTACATCTCAGCTCCAGGCAAACGCATGTAAATACGGTCCAGAAATGAGCTGCCCTGAAGAAATTCAGCAAAGACCTGAACGAACGGATTTCCGTAAAACGTTTTACCGTCTGACCCGGATTTCCCGCAACAAGATTTGCAAAAGCCCGCTCTGTCCGGCTATAAATTCCACCTACCGTGATGCATGACGTTCTCCAGTCTGAACTTTTTCCCAATTCGCGGCTCTCGCTCGATGCCTTGAGTGTTTTCTCCGAGGCGGTGGGCGAGGATCGGGGAGCTGTTCATACGCGCCCGGAAGTTGCCGAATTCGTCCTTGATGCCGTCGGCTGGCTGGAATCAGAGCCTCTGGAGTCGTTTCGCTTGTTATAGCCATCCGTCGGCGAAGGTGATTTTCTTTTACCTGCGGTAGAGCGGTTATTGTCCCGTATCGCACCGAACGATCAGGGCATTCAGGATTGCATCCGCGCGGTTGAGGTTAACCGTGCTGCATTGCAAATTTGCCGGGATCGCATCGAGGCGCTTTTCGTCTCCAGAGGCTGGAGTCGCAGCGTCGCGGTCGTGATCGCGGGGAAGTGGCTGCACCACGATGACTTTCTGTTTCTTCCACTGAATCAGACATTTTCGCACATCGTCGGCAATCCCCCGTATATCCGCTTGGAGAACCTCCCTAAAGACTTGCTTAAAGCCTACCGGATGCGCTGGCGTTCGCTATTCGACCGTGCGGACATCTATGTCGCCTTCATTGAAAAATCATTGGAACTTTTGCAGCCAGATGGCCGCCTCGGCTTTATCTGCGCGGATCGCTGGATGAAAAACCGCTACGGCGGTCCCCTTCGCGGCATCGTCGCGCGGGAATTTCATTTGGAATCTTACGTGGACTTCACCGGCTGCCCCGCGTTTTTCGACGAAGTTGATGCGTATCCCGCTGTGACCGTAATTCGGAAAGGGAAAGGCGATTTCACGCGGGTGGCATTCCGTCCCGCGATTTCCAGAGAAGCCCTTGTCCCACTCGCCAGGGCGCTTACATCCACCGCAAAGCACCCGCAGGTCAGCCTCATCTCGGGGGTCTGCCGCAACGATCAGCCTTGGTCTTTCAATGAGAATGGAGGAATGGAAATCGTCCGCAAACTGGAAGACTCCTTTCCGGTGTTGGAAGACGTCGGTTGCAAGGTCGGGATAGGCGTCGCCACCGGAGCCGACGCCATCTTCATTGGATCAGATGCCATGCTGGACGTAGAGCCCGAGCGCAAACTTCCGCTCGTCACCACTAAAGATATTCGCAACGGGCAGGTCGAGTGGGGTGGGAACTTTGTGCTGAACCCGTTCGAGGCAGACGGCTGCCTTGTTGACCCGGACAAATACCCGAGATTCCGCGCCTACATCGAGAGTCATCGCGCACTCATCCAGAAGCGCAACGTAGCGGGCCGGAATCCCAAGGGGTGGTTTCGCACCATCGACCGGATCCACGCAAACCTCACCAGCACGCCGAAACTCCTCATTCCGGACATAAAAGGCTCTGCTCACGTCGTTCTGGAGCCCGGCCACTATTACCCGCACCATAATCTCTATTTTGTGACATCGGAATCCTGGGATCTGACGGTTCTCCAAATGATCCTAAGCAGCCGCGTCGCCCACGCGTTCATTGCCGCTTATAGCCCGCGCATGCGTGGAAATTTCCTCCGCTTTCAAGCTCAGTATCTCCGCCGAATCCGGATTCCCCGCTTCGAGAACATGAGCAAAGCCCTGCAAAAAGAAACCCTCGCAGTGGCCCGATCCTCATCCCAAGACGA
>JBDNGG010000491.1:0-2096 GCA_041689405.1 Terrimicrobiaceae bacterium
ATCTTAGCAGCCCCGACCTTCACGGCGACGCCGTGGTTTGCGAATCATCCGACTGATCCAAAGATCCGTCAGGAAGACTATCTCATCGAAACCGTGATTCCATTGGTTGAGAAAAACTACTCGACGCCGGGAACGGCCGAGGGCCGCTGGCTGCTGGGCTTCAGCAAGTCCGGTTGGGGGGCGCTCACTTTGATCTTGCTCCATCCGGAAGTGTTTGGCTATGCGGCGAGCTGGGATGCGCCCTTGATGATGACCGAGGAGCAGTTTGGGGTCTGGGGCACAGCGGACAACTTCGGGACGGCGGAAAATATGGCAAACTATCTTCCCTCGAAATTAATCGAGACACACTCGGCACCGTTTCGGGAAAGGGAGCGGCTCATTATCTCGGGATCAAACAAGTTCGGGACATTCAGCGACAAGAAGTTTCCTTACGTGGGGGCGCCGCATACCGAGGCTTTTCACGAACTCGCTGAGAAAAATGGCGTGAAGCATTTTTACGAGCCCGGAATCAATTTCACCCACGCTTGGGCGCACAAGTGGATGAACCCGCTCGTCGCGAAGTTGGCGGAGTTGGCCAAGCTTCCGAAACTTCCGGACGAACCTTAATCCCGAATCCGGCGTTTCTCGTAGAGGAATTCCGAAAGAATTTCTCAATCGCCGTTTTTGGGTTCAAGACTCTTGCCAGAGTTCCGTGAATGCTGAATATATTGCAGGCAAATCGCAATCGCATAAAAATGACTGAACGACCTCCATGGGAGATCCCTTCCATCACTGGCTCTGGACGCGAGGTGGCACACGCCCCGCTGGGCGGGGATCCAGAGTTTGTGCAATCGCTGAACGGGACTTGGCGGTTTCATCTTGCGGCATCGGTGGAGGCATGCCCGGCGGATTTTTTTTCCGAGGATTTTGATGATGCGGCGTGGTGGGAGATGCCGGTCCCGTCGAACTGGCAGTTGCAGCCGGACGTGGATGACCTCGCGATTTACTCCAATGTCGCGTATCCGTTCCCGGCCAACGCGCCTGTGTTACCACAGAAAAATGAGATTGGCTGTTACCGGCGGCAGTTTGAGGTTCCGGCGACGTGGATGGAACGCGATGTGAGGCTCACGTTTGAGTCAGTCGATTCCGGGCTACAGGTCTGGGTGAATGGCGTGGAGGTCGGGTACGGTGAGGATAGTCGGTTGCCGTCGGAGTTTGCGGTCACTCCCTTTCTGCGGGCCGGAACGAACACGGTGGCGGTGCGTGTTTTCAAATACTGCACAGGCAGCTACCTGGAGGATCAGGATTACTGGCATATGAGTGGTATTCAGCGCGGCGTCTGGCTGGCTGCGCGGCCGCCGGTGCACATCCGTGATTTTCGGGTGCGGACGATTTTCGATGCCGCTTATTGCGATGCGGTGCTGGACGCAACCATTTATCTGGAAACGAGGGATCTTCCTGCGCAGCCACCTGCTACGATTAAGGTTAGTGAATACGACGGGCTCCGGGCTTCGATTCGTCTGCTGGATGACGCTGGTCGAGTCGTGCTGGAGTCGGAGTCGAAGCCGTTCGCCGGACAAACAGGGATGTATGGAGAGCCTTGTGAAAAGGGGGCTGCGCGCTTCGAGGTGCCGGTTGTCAAGCCGCACAAGTGGTCGCCGGATCAGCCGACGCTTTACACGTTGGTGATGACCGTCGCTGATGGCGATGGGGCCGAATTTGATGTGCAGAGTTGCCGGGTCGGGTTCCGTCAGTTGGAGATTCGCGACCGTCAGGTGTTGCTGAGTGGTCGCCGGCTCATCGTGCGGGGGGTCAACCGGCACGAATTTCATCCCGAGCACGGGCGATCCGTCACGGTCGAAGATATGAAGCGTGAAATCGTGCTGATGAAGCAGTTGAATTTCAACGCCGTGCGTACGTCGCATTACCCCAACGACAGCCGCTGGTATGACCTCTGCGACGAATTCGGGCTTTGCGTGGTGGACGAAGCGAATCTGGAGACGCACGGGGTCGGGGCGTTGCTGTCCCAGGATCCGACATGGGCAACGGCCTACCTCGAGCGTGCTATTCGCATGGTCCTGAGAGATCGGAACCACGCGTGCATCTGCTTTTGGTCG
>JBDNGG010000492.1:0-9756 GCA_041689405.1 Terrimicrobiaceae bacterium
GGACAAGCTGGAGGCAAGAGGAAAGATGGGACGCTACAGTGACTATGCCTGGGACTTCAACCTGGATGTCGCGAATCGCCTCCTAAAAATCTTTCCGGACGAGAAATTCACCGTCTTCGCTTACGGCCAAACCAGCCGGATTCCTTCAAATCTTGAGAAAGTGCCCGACAATATGGTCGTTGGGTTCACGCAAACGAGTGCGTTTTGGATGCTGCCCGAATCTAGAGAAGAGCTTGATCGGCGTAAGGAATGGATTGCGCACATGAGCAGTCCCGATCAGCTTTTTATCTGGGAATACTACCTGCAACATGCCCCACCCTACAACTTCCCCCCCGTTCCCGTGATTTTTCCCGAGCTGATGAAGGAAAGTTTTGACGGGCTCTACGATCACAGCCTGGGATTCGTTGCGGAGATCGCCTGGACTTCGGGCGATGCTGTGAAGCCCGAAGGGGCTCCGGTCATGGCGCGTCCGTGGATCAGCCATATCATGCTATACCTCCACAACAAACTTTGTTGGGATCGGAATCTGGATATCAGAGCGACCCTCGATGAATACTACACCCTCTTTTACGGCCCAGCCAAACAGGAGATGAAGGAGTTCTTTGAGTTTGCGGAATCCGTGTGGATGCGGCCGCTGCCCCGGCAGGTCACCGCGGCTGGCGGGTTCCTCAAACAGGAGGATGTGGATCGCTACTTCGATATCTTGGAGCGCGCAAAGGAAAAGGCCGGTAACACGGCCTATGGAAAACGCATTGATGGCATCCGAGAGGAAATGAGTAGTCTCAGTCTGCTTTTCGAAAAATTAAAACGGAATGGGCCGAATCTCCAGATCATGACGTCTCGAAGCGAACCGCTGATTGATGGCGATCTCGACAAGCCCTTTTGGCGGGAACAGGATCCGAACAAATACGGTTTCCACGTTCTTAGTGACATGACGACAGGCGAAAAACCGGAGCATGTGGAAACCCGAGTTTCCTTCCGTTGGTTGGATGATAATAGCGCCCTCATCGTAGGCATCGAGTGCATGGAGCCTAAAATGGACCGTCTGCGGGAAACGTGTACCACCCCGGATTCAACATCCATTTTTGCTGACGATCTGGTCGAAATCAGGCTAGAGACCGCTTCAGGAATCCGCCCTCTGATCGCAGTGAACTCGGCCGGGGTGGTCTTAGATGAAGCCATTACTGCACGATTGGAAGATCTTCCCGGTTTCTACAAGGTCGGCAAAGTTGCGGTAAAAAAATATCCGGACCGATGGACGGTTGAGGTCCAGATCGATGCCGAGCCAATCTCTGGAGAACGTCCCACCAAGTTTTTCCCTTGGGGTGTGAACATCAATCGGCAGCGCATGGCCGGGAACGAGCCGGAACATTACATGCTCTCGCCCAGCGGGACAAATTTCCGGGAGCCGACGTGCATGGCAAACATCTTTGTCCGGAGATGAAAGTTCGTCCGGGATCTATTCTATCCAGAAGTCCGAATTGGGCCTAAGGAGGTTTGCAGATGAAGGTGGATCGAATCATCTCCGGAGGTCGGTTGATCAATGGCTCTGGGAATCCCTGGCGCTACCAGGACGTTCTCTTGGCAGGAGACAAGATCGCGGATGTCGTTCCGCCGGGGGCCGTTTCTTTGCAAGGCGTGGAGAGACTCGATGCGGACGGCATGTTCGTCTGCCCGGGATTTATTGATATTCAAAGCCATTCCATCAGCTCGCTCATGCGAGATGGTCGTTCTGTTTCCAAGGTGACGCAGGGAGTGACCACTGAGATCATGGGCGAGATTTGGACGCCATCGCCGGTCGGGGGATGTTTTCAAGATTCCTTCGCCGGGCCGGTGGCTGGTGAGGCCGATGACGCCTGGCGTGAGCAGGCCAGAGAGTGGAAGGCTTTCGGGGACTGGCTTCGCACGATGGAGAGGGCAGGGGTCTCTCCGAACGTCGGATCGTTTCTGAGTGGGAGTACCTTGCGCCAGTATGCCAAGGGAATGAGCATGTCACCGGCTTCCAATGCAGAACTGGAGGTCATGAAAAGAGTCATGGCTGAAGCGATGGAGGATGGAGCCTTCGGCATTTCCTATGCTCTGATTTATCCGCCCGACACCTATGCCTCGACCAGTGAGATTATCGAAATCGCCAAGGTCGCGGCGCAGCATCACGGGATTTACATCACTCACATGCGTTCCGAGTCGGCCAAAATCCTCGATGGCCTGGAAGAAGCGATTTCGATCGGCCGGGAAGCTGGCATTCCGGTTGAGATTTATCACCTTAAGGCATCGGGAAGGACCGCCTGGGATCTTATGCCGGAAGTGATTCGACGTATTGAGACCACCCGACGATCTGGGCAGGATGTGACTGCCAATATGTATCCTTATGAGGCCACCGGCACCGGGTTTGCGACCTGTTTACCGGCCTGGATGGCAGAAGACGGGAATTTTTATGCTAAACTGGAAGATCCTTCGATACGGAGACGGATCCGCGACGAGCTGGAAGACACAACGAGTTCATACGATGGGCAACTCCGTTCCGCACTTCCGCCGAACATCATGCCGGTTGGCTTCCGACTTCCTGAGAATAAAGAGTATGTGGGCATGCGTTTGGATGAAATTTCCCGTCGACGCAAGACGGATTTCGTGGACACGATTTGCGATCTCCTGGTGGCAGAACAACGCCAAATTTCCACGATATTTTTCAAGATGTCCCCGGAAAATACTGCGTTGCAACTGAGTCAGCCTTGGGTCAGCATTTCAAGCGATGGCCCGGGAGTTGCTCCCGAATGGGCACTGGCCGACGGCCCGATCCATCCGCGAGCTTACGGCACCTATCCCCGCGTGTTCCGTAAATACGTCCGCGAAGAAGGTCGCCTGACCTGGGAGGAAGCCGTTCGTAAAATGACATCTGCGGTTGCAGACCGCCTCGGGCTTCGCAAACGTGGTCGGATCGAACCGGGATACTATGCAGACCTTGTGATCTTCGACCCGGAAACGATTACCGACCGGGCGACCTTCTCTGCTCCCCATCAACTCTCCCTTGGTGTTCGCGACGTTTTCGTGAACGGAACGGATGTGGTCAAGAATGGAACGCATACTGGAAAGACCCCCGGTCGGTTCGTACGACCCGGATGAGGGGTGAGATCTCTCCGGATCTATAAATCGGGGGAGACATCTCCTTCAACTGGTGTTACCGGCTGACCAGTGGGTCTCACATTGACCTTGATTCCCTCCCCTGCGACCATCCTCAAACTGATGAAAGAGGAACATAATTTCGCCGATATTCGTCGGCATCCCTACTCTGGAAGCCGACCCACGCCAACGCCGGAAACAATCCATTTCTGGGAGGGCTGCAAAGAGGGACGATTGCTACTGCAAAAGTGTCTCGATACCGGAAAAGCTTATTTTCCGCCACGCCCATTCAGCCCTTTCACCGGAAAGCGCCATGTGGAAATCTTTCCGGCCACCGGCAGAGCCACGTTGTATAGTTATGTCATCAATCACCGCGAGGCAACCGGTTTTTGTGCGCCATACGCCATCGCGGTGGTCGAACTGGAGGAGGGCCCCCGGATGATGACTAATATTATTGAGTGCGCCCAGACGCCGGAAGCCTTGCAGCTTGATATGGCGCTCGAAGTCACTTTCGTTGCGGTTGATGAGGAAACTGTGCTGCCTCAGTTCCGGCCGGTCACAAAGGGGGATCAGTGAGCTATAAGCCTGGCTCGGTTGCGGTTGTGGGTGCAGCGGAAACGACTCGCCTTGGGGTGGTTCCCGACATGTCGCAGATGATGCTTCATGCGGACGCCGCCATGAATGCGATGGCAGATGCAGGAATCGGCCCGGGCGATATCGATGGGTTTGCCTGTGTCGGTCAGATGTTGCCTCACCAAGTGGCGCACTATCTTGGGATCACGCCCAAATGGATCGATGGTACGGGCGTCGGCGGATGTTCGTTTATGTTGCACGTTCGGCATGCCGCTGCGGCCATTCAGGCGGGATACGCAAAGACCATCCTGATCACGCATGGAGAAAGCGGACGGTCTCGGATCAACGCGACTCCAGTTCCTCCGCAACCTGAAAGTCTCGCGGGACAATTTGAAGTGCCGTATGGTCCAAATGGCTATGTCACTTTATTCACGCTCCCGTTCCTTCGCTATATGAAGGAGACCGGAACCACCCAGGAACATTTGGCCAAGGTCTCGGTCGTTCAGCGGGAATGGGCTTCCCGCAATCCCCGGGCAATGTATAAGGATCCCTTGACGATCGAGGATGTGCTATCCAGCCGCCTCATCGCTTACCCATTTCATATGCTGCAATGCTGTCTGGTGACCGATGGCGGAGGCGCTATCATTCTGAGTGCTGCGGAACGGACCTCGGAATTTGCCTCCAAACCGGTCTATATTCTCGGGAGCGGCGAAAGCAGCGAGACGATGATGGTCTCACAGATGAAGGATTTTACTTTCTCGAATGCATTTCATAGGTCGGGGAAAGCGGCTTTTGAGATGGCCGGGATTGACTGTGACGACGTTGATCATCTGATGATCTACGATGCGTTCGCGCACCTGCCTCTGTATGGGCTGGAGGCGCTGGGCTTTTGTAAAGTTGGCGAGGCGAAGGACTTTATTTGGGAAAACATTACTGCGCCGGGCGGTCGACTCCCGCTCAATACCAATGGCGGGGGGCTATCTTATACCCATACAGGAATGTATGGAATGTTTGCGATGCAGGAGAGCATCCGACAAGTTCGCGGTTGCGCCGCTGCGCAAGTGGATGGGGTTTCTATATCTGTTTCGCATGGAGCCGGCGGCATGTTTTGCACCGCAGGCACCATCGTCTTCGGAAGGGACGTGCCATGAATAGTGCCAAAAATCCCATGGATCTTAGCGGACGCACGATCGTAGTGACGGGAGCCGCTCAGGGGATCGGGAAGGCCATTAGCGTTCTTTGTTCTTCTTTGGGAGCGAATGTGGTCATGGTGGACCGCAACGAGGAGAATCTGAAGCTCGCGGCGGCGGATTTGCCCGATGACCGTGTGCTTTTTGTGGTCGGCGATGTGGTTTCTGAGGACTTCGCCCGAAGCTGTGTCGGGAATTCGGTGGCCCGTTTTGGTGCGGTGCATGGCTTGGTCAACAACGCCGGCATCATTCGGCCCGCGATGCTGGAAAAAATGACGATGGCCGACTGGCAAGATGTCCTCTCGGTCAATTTAACTGGTTGCTATGTCATGATGCAGGCGGTCGGACGTCATATGCTGGAGCGGGCTCGCAAGGATCTCCCCCAGCCCGTGGGTTCGACCGGTTCGATCATTAACATTTCTTCCACCGGAGGAAAGAGAGGATCCATTGGTCAGGCCAACTATGCCGCAGCGAAATCCGGACTCTTTGGTCTTAGTATGACCGGAGCGTCCGAGTGGGCAAAGTATGGGATTCGCTGTAATACGGTGGGTTTCGGCGCCGTGGTGACACCGATGACAGAAGTGGCTCGGAGTGAGAAATTTTATGATAAGATTCTCGCGAAGATTCCCTTGGGGAGATTTGCTGAGCCCGATGAGGTGGCGGGAATGGTCGTCTTTCTGCTGTCAGATGCGGCAGTTTATATCACCGGGGAAAACCTGACAGTCTCCGGCGGGATGCACATGCAGCCATGAAGGATGCTTCAAACCATTTGCCCTTGACTGGAATCCGTGTGCTTGAAATCGGCCAGGCCCTGGCGGCTCCACTCGCGGGAGTAATTCTTGCGGATATGGGGGCGGATGTGGTCAAAATTGAAAAAATAAATGGGGGAGATGATGCCCGTCATTGGGGACCGCCATTCGCGTCTGACGGAGAAACGAGCCTCTACTTCCATGCCCAGAACCGCAACAAGCGAAGCATCTCCCTGGATCTTAAAGCGAGCAAGGATCTTGGTATCCTGCATAGGTTGTGCGAATCAGCGGATATTCTGATCCAGAATCTCAGACCGGGCGCGGTGGAAAGACTAGGGATCGACGCGGAGACGATGTGCCGACGTTACCCGCGATTAATTTACGGCAATATTTCCTCCTACGGGCGGAAAGGGCCCATGCGGCACGAATGGGGCTACGACCCACTCCTGCAAGCCTATGGGGGAATCATGAGTATGACCGGAAGGCCGGACGAGGAGCCGAATTTCTGCGGAGCATCAATCAACGACAAAGCAACCGGACTTTTTTGTACCATCGGCATATTAGGGATGCTACAAAAACGTCATGAGACCGGGAAAGGGGGGACGGTTGATACGTCTCTTTTCGAATCGGCGGTTCATTGGGTGGAAGCCCCGCTCAACACGCATCTCGCCACGGGCCAGGTTCCGACGCGCACCGGAACCACTGGAGGTGTCATTGTCCCCTATCAGGTCTTCCATGCCTCCGATCTCCCCTTTGTGATCGCGGCGGGCAATGACCGTTTTTTTAACGCGCTGGCTGTTGCTCTTGGACATTCGGAGTGGGCGCACGACGAACGCTTTCATACCATGGGACAGCGGGTTGTTCATCGCGATGTGCTGATCGCCGCCATTGAAACGGTGGTCGCCACTCGCACGCGGGACGACTGGATCAAAGTCATCCGTGCGGCTGGAGTGCCCTGCTCGCCGCTGAACGGCATCGGTGAACTTGCGGCGACGGAACAATTGCAGGCCGTTGAAATCATTCAGGAAGTTCCCGATACGGGCCTCATGTTGGTCGGATTGCCGATCGAGTTCGACCAAATACGGCCACGATCTGCGCGACGCGCTCCTCACCTCGGTGAGCATACTGACGAAATTTTGCGAGAGCTTGGCTAGCAGAAGCCCAATTCCAATGAATCGATTCCAAAATTCGGTATTTCTTCAAATTAATGCTTTGACCACAAGACCGAATTCGAGGGGCCGACACGGCAGGAAGAACCAGATGACTCCTTTGGGAATTTGTTGTCATTCGGATGAGATGGACACTATGGTTTCAACCGTCAGAATTTAGATAGGATGTTAGACACCCCTCAACACAACAGCCTCCTCAACCAAACGGTTAACGTTTTACGACGAGGGATTGAGGAAGGCGAGTGGGAGGCGCATCTTCCTGGGGAGCGAATTCTTTGTCGGCAGTTGCAGGTGAGTAGGCCAACGCTTCGTTTGGCTCTCGAAATCCTCGGCCGGGAACAGCTTATATTAGTGCAGCATGGAAGAAAGACCCTGATCCTAAAGAAACAATTAGCTCAGGTTCGAAAGACTTCCAAGCGCATTGCCCTGGTGACAAAACTCCCTCTTCACATGATGAGCAGGAATAGAATCTTCCTGATCGACTATATTCAGAGGGCCCTTGGCGAGCAGGGTTTTCAGCTTGATATCGTGGTGCATTCAGGATTTGGAACCAATCAGCCGGGACACGCATTGCGGAAGCTTCGGGAACAGGGAGGTTATAGGGCATTCGTGTTGCTGATGTGCTCTCTCGAAGTTCAAAAATGGTTTCAGGAATCATCTTTTCTCGCGATTATTCTGGGTGGGGTGTATCCTGGAACCCCCATCCCATCGGTCGATGTAGACTATCCTTCCATGGGACAACATGCAGCGGGCCGCTTCATCGGTTTGGGACACCGTCGCTGTGTATGGATTCTGCCCGCAGCAAATCACGCTGGCAACCTGGAGACAGAAGAGAGCTTTATATCCACACTGCAACAATCCCGTCATGACTGTAGTCCCTGCGAAGTCATCCGCCATCTAGATTCCAGTCAGGATCTCGTGGACAAACTGAAGCTTTTGCTCGATTCCTCGGAACGTCCCACCGCGTATTTTGTCATGAATGGTCATGCAACCACTACTTTGGTAACCCAAGTTCTATTGCGCGGCCTGAGAATCCCGCGGGATGTCTCGATCATCACCAGAGATTCTGACGAAATGCTCGAATGGATCACGCCTTCAATCGCATGCTATATGCCTCCACTCAAACGGATCGCGCCGCGGATTTCCAGATTGATTGTTCAACTTGCGAATACGGGGGGATTACCCATTTCGCCCGTTCGAATGATGTCTGATTTTCAGCCAGGTGATTCCCTTGGCAAGGCGCCGTAAGGCGTTACCATCTCTCCATTTCATCCAGCCTTCTATCGGGTTTGAACGGGACTGGACGAGATGAATTGCGATGCGTGTTGGGTCACTCAAACCATGAGATCGCGGGAATTTCTCCCATGGTCTTTAATCCGGGGGAAAGCTTCCGTATGGTGCGGCATGCATTGAGCGCTATGGAGCAGGTTGCAATGTCCCCTGAAATCCCCCCCAGGATCACTGACTCAATGCGAGGTTCGCCTTCGATGACAATGCGGTCGAAAGGATTCGGCAAACCCAGGGAAGCTTTGAAGTGAAGCGTGATCACTTCCCTGCCCATGCGATATCCGCGCCCGGTTTGACTAACACCCAGGCAATGCCCCGCTGGGATAACGGTTTGGCTGTTCTGAAAGTCGTCCTGAGCGACGACCGGTTCGATCATGTCTTCTGTTCGTTCAAGTTCCCATCCAAACTGCGCGGCAATCAGGTGCATGGATTCCTCAAGTCCAACATGCCGCAAACTTCCGTCCTTCTTTCGTTTGGCAAATTCCTCAACGGACAAGCCACCACCGACTTTCTTTTGAAAAGGCAGGCGACGAAGCGAGGCATCCTGAAATCGTTCGACAACAACTCTATCGACTCTATGACTAACTGCGGTCAATGCCTGCGGTAGAAAGTCCATCATGAATCCCGGATTGACACCCGTTCCCAAGACCGCTCGGCCGTTTAGCTTTGCCGTTTCATCAATCGCATGGCTCAACTTTAGATTTTGGTGCGATGGAAATGCCAATTCCTCACAGGTTGAGACGACATGATAGCCCGCATTCAGGCATGCTGTGATTTGGGGAGAGATGGCCGCCAGTGTGGACACTGTGGTGAGTATGGCGACCGGATCTGGTGAGTCGCGGCACGAGGCCGCGCTGGGAATGTCCCCGGAAACCACCACTCCCGAATACTCGGCTCGTCCCGTGAGGTCACTGACGCTCTTTCCTTTGATCTCAGGGTTAATGTCCACAGCCGCGCACAGTTGAAAAGCCGTTTTTCTTTCTGCCATGAGTTCGAGGAGCTTAATTCCGAGCGGGCCAAGACCGATATGAACGATGGGTATTTTTTGCATAGATGGGCGAATACAATAGCAGGGGTTGAGCATCGAATGAAACTCTGCTCGATGATCCTGCGCTTGCTCGTCGTAAATCTAGGGCGATTTGCAATTGATCAGCAAATCGAAAGACACTGGTTGGTGATATTTACCAGAAAAACGGTTCAAACAAGCTGCTCCGTGAGCGCTAGAGGTCACGGTTCCACCCAGACCGCACTGAGAACTGTTCAGTTCAACTCTCGCGAACATGACCCTGCGGTGGGGGAGAAAATCGATTTCGATTGCTCTCATTAAATGGCAAGCCGTGTCAGTCTGAGCGTGTTATGTGACCGCGGTGGAAATATTGACGTGGTGCCAGCATTTGATACCGACCAATCGGAAACGCGTTATGGTTAGATCAGTATCGCCCACGGTCAATATCTCCAATCCGCTGGTCCGGTATTTTTGCCAGTTGGTTAGCGTTGCAATTTCCGGTCACCTCCGCAAAAAGAACTTAAGATGTCATTTACTCCCAACCCCCGCTTCAAGAGTCCTCTTCACTATTTATTCCATGGCTTCCGCAGTGCCTTGGCTTGTATGTTGCTGCTGCCGGGAGTGGTTAATGCCAAGGACTTCCGTCTGGCCCCGATCTTTCAGGA
>JBDNGG010000493.1:0-30216 GCA_041689405.1 Terrimicrobiaceae bacterium
GCAATGACTTTGATCCCTAAAATTCGAGACTACCGCAAAATTTCCTGCAAAATTCCTTTCGTTTGGCACGATTGCCGCTGCATGATCAAGCCCTATGGCACGCAATGTTCGTATTGGTCTCATCCAGGCATCCACCACTGACAGCGGAACTGAAGATCCCTCGGTGATCAAAGCTCACATGATCGACAAACACATGGCGATGATCGAGCAGGCGGCCGCAGGAGGTGCACAGATGGTTTGTTTGCAGGAGCTGTTTTACGGTCCCTATTTTTGCGCCGAACAAAAAATCCATTGGTATGGGATCACCGAGCCTGTGCCGAACGGACCAACCACACAGCTCATGATGGAGACCGCCAAACGCCTTGGCATCGTCCTGGTGATTCCCCTGTATGAAGAAGACGGCGCTGGCATCTACTACAATACGGCCGCAGTGATTGATGCCGACGGCACCTACCTCGGGAAGTATCGCAAAAACCACATCCCCCATTGCCTACCCGGCTTCTGGGAAAAATTCTACTTCCGGCCGGGCAACCTTGGCTACCCCGTCTTCCAGACCGCGTTTGGCAAGGTGGGTGTTTACATTTGTTACGACCGGCATTTCCCTGATGGCGCCCGGTGCCTTGGGCTCAACGGAGCCGAGGTGGTCTTCAATCCCTCCGCAACTGTCGCAGGGCTCAGCGAATACCTTTGGAAACTGGAACAACCTGCCCATGCTGTCGCCAACCAGTATTTTATCTGCGCCATCAATCGCGTAGGCACCGAGCAGCCGTGGGCCATCGGCGAATTTTACGGCCAGTCGTACGTGTGCAATCCCCGCGGTCAAATGATCGCAGTTGCCTCACGCGATCAGGACGAACTCCTCATCGCCGACATCGATCTGGATCAAATCCGGGAAGTTCGCGATGTGTGGCAATTCTACCGGGATCGCCGACCCGAGACCTACGGCGTCATCACGGCACCCTAGTAGGCTGTAGCACTGCCAAATTCGCGCCGCTGGATTTGCGGGAGAAACATGCAACCTTCAAATTACCATCGCATGGGATACCTATAAAACATTTTTGACATCAAAATGATGGAGCCATAAATTCATACGCATGACAAAGACACAGATTCAAGTGCCTGAGGAACTTTATCGGAGCTAAGGTCCTTCGCCAAGGCGCGCGAATGGTCTCTAGCTGAAACATTCCGCCGTGGGGCGGAACTCCTGCTGAAGGTTTACGACGACGACCCGCTGCCGCTGGTCGCCCCGTGGACTGCACCCGTCTCTGCGACCGTGGGTTGGAAGGGTCTCGATCCCGAACAATTACGCAATCTAGCTTTTCAGGATGCAGAACCCGTTCTCCAAACTCCGTGATCTTGGTTGACGCGAATATCCTGCTTCACAGCTTCTCGGCTGCTTCACCATTTCACACGAGCGCCAAAAGCTTTCTTGAAGGTCTTGCCCTGCGGGAAGATGTCGCCCTGAGCAAATTTATCCTCACCGAGTTTTACCTGCTTTTGAGAAACCCGGCAGTCCTTGAGAACCCGCTCGCGACACCGGACGGCAACTCAGAGAAAGGGATTCTCGACACGCAGCGGCCCGATTAGCTGTCCGTGTTGCAGGTCTTCAGAAAATAGAACCTCCATGCCTGCGCAGAGTGCAGACGCCACGATGAGACTATCGTAAAACCGGAACCCGAGTTCGTCATGAATCGCAATTGCCTTGCGATGGATCTCCGGCGAGGGAAACACCAGGCAGCGCGGCCAAAGCACCCATTCGAGGTAATCCGACAGATCCTCCGCGCCCAACGGCACTTCGAACCTATGAAGCGCCACGTTGGCAAACTCTTGAATGACCTGCCAACTCACGACCCACCCCCGTCCTCGAATGATGTCCGCCGCCCGTGCCTGTTTTGCCGGGGCAGCAGGATCGAAGGCATAGATGATGACGTTCGTATCCAGAAACGTTTTAGCCGCACCGCCACGAGACCTAGCGGGCATTCAATTCCTCCCGCGTGAACTTACGCCCCGCCCGCGCGTATTGCAGCCGCACATCAAGATCGCGAAGCCGCTCCTCCCGCTGCTTCTGCCCCGCAAGCTCTCCCAGCCAATCACGAAAGAGCTGGTTCAGCGAGATCTTCCGCGTTCTCGCCACCTCCCGCGCCTGCGCGATCAGCTCCTCACTTGCACTCAGTGTGATATTTTTCATTTCGAACAACTATAGTGTGCACGAAACTAGTGTCAAATTCTACAAAACTGCTTTCCGAGCGGATTCTTTGGCTAGCGCCGCCAAGTAAATCCATTGCCACACCGCACGGCGTTCACTGGAACAATCGGCGCTCTGTAAACGGTGGAACGACTGATTGGAGGAAGCACGCGGAGCTGGGAAGCGAGCACGGGCGTCGAGGAGAGGTAAACGGTGTTTACCGGTCGGACCACCACGTAGCTCGTCGGCCCGCAATAGCCCGAGCCGCCGAAAAATACCGGACGTGGATACACCGGCCTCGCATATCCGATGGGGCCGCATCCGGAACTCCCCACGACGATCTGCACCCGCTGGGCCTGAACGGTCGCGGCGGATAGCAAACAAGCAATCACGGATGCTGAGAGAATGAGTCGAATATTCATCGGGGCCATGCGTTTATCTTTATAATGACGTCGCTCTTCAGGAAAAATTCAATCCGTATTGCGTTCGGGTTATTTGCGATTGTTGGGATTTCCGGCTGCGCCTCGGTGGAATCGACGGCGATTTATTACACGGCTTACACCATCGACCAATATCCGCCCAAGCCGAAGGACACATTTATTCCCGTCATTGGCAATGCGCCGGACCGACCATTTAAGAAAATCGGCCGCCTCGCATTTTCGTCCACGCTGGGATATCGATTTATGCGCCGGAGCATTGACTACAATGCCCGGATTCATGGTGCGGATGCGGTGATACTCAAGGAGGTTGACGAGCAAACCCAAATCTATCTCACGGAGGTGCCACCGAACTGGAACTACATCCCCTACACATCGTATGTGCCCTACACGGTTCGTGGGTATGGCGGGGGATGTTATACCGAGTTCGCTCCCTACACCAACTGGCAGCCAATTTTCCAACCTGGCTACATTTCCGAGGAGTCCGTCACAACAACGGCGATTGACGCGGAGATGATCGTGTTTAAAAGATAGTGCGTCATGGAGTCTCCTACCAGCATCCGCAAACCGATTGAACCGCTGCCCGGCGCCGGCCGCGTGCTATTGCACTCGTGCTGCGCGCCCTGCTCTGGCGAGGTCATGGAGGCGATCCAAGCTTCCGGAATCGATTACGCGATCTATTTTTACAACCCAAATATCCATCCCCGACGCGAATATGACCTGCGTAAGGAGGAAAATATCCGGTTTGCTGATAAACATAAAATCGAGTTTATCGACGCGGACTATGACACCGACAACTGGTTCGCGCGGATCAAGGGTCTGGAATGGGAACCGGAGCGTGGAGCCCGCTGCACGAGTTGCTTCGACATGCGTTTCGAGCGCACGGCACTCTACGCACATGAGCATGGATTTCCAACGATTACCAGTTGCCTTGGGATTTCCCGTTGGAAGAACATTGAACAGATCAATGATTGTGGAACCCGCGCGGTAGCCCGCTATGACGGCATGTCCTACTGGACATTCAACTGGCGTAAGGGTGGTGGAGCTCAGCGCATGCTGGAAATTTCGAAGCGCGAAGAATTTTACCAACAGGAATACTGCGGATGCATCTATTCGTTGCGCGATACCAATGCGTGGCGCTCCTCCCAAGGGCGGGAAAAAATCAAGCTTGGCGTGAAGTTCTACGGCACGGACGGAGCGCCTACGGATCCGGCAAAAGCCTGATCGCTTAACTCTTCGGTACGGTCACGTCGCTGCCCAACGCGGGTTCTTTTACCTGCACATATTCGAGGAAGTCATCGGTCGTTCGGCCGGAAAGGATAACTTGGACATCGACGGAATCGTCGCCATATTCCGTGGCTAGAACCCGCCCCTCCCGGTGGAGGCGAGCAAGCAAATCCGTCCGCTCCAGCGGCAGCGTCAGTTGAAGCGTCACGGTGTCGTGATCCACGAACCCCCCGATCCGCTCGATCAACTCATCCATTCCTTCACCCGTGTGAACAGAAATAAAAATCGCATCCGGGAAATGGCGCCGGAGCACGACCTTGGCGGCAGGGTTATCGGCCTTGTCCATTTTATTGAACACGACAAGCATTTGCTTGGTATCGGCGCCCAGATCTGCGAGCACGTGCATCGTCGTATTGTAAAACTCCATCACCTTCGGGTGCGACGCATCAAGCACGTGGATGAGAAAATCTGAGAGGGCGGCCTCTTCGAGCGTCGCGTTAAACGATTCCACAAGCTGATGCGGCAGTTTGCGAACAAAGCCGACCGTGTCCGTGAGTAGCAGTGGCTGTTTGTTCGGGAGGGCAATCTTCCTTGTGGTGGTGTCGAGTGTTACAAAAAGTTTGTCTTCGACCAAAACATTTGCGCCGGTGAGGTGGCGGAGCAGGGAGGATTTTCCCGCATTCGTGTAGCCGACGATCGCAGCGTTGGGAACCGGCGCGCGCTTGCGATCTTTGCGCTGGGTGGCGCGCGATTTCCGGACCTGTTGAAGCTCGCGCCTGAGGCCGTCCATTTGGCCACGAATCTTCCGTTTGTCTTGTTCCAACTGGCTCTCTCCCTCGCCCTTGGCGCCGATACCACCACCCTGCTTACCTAAGTGACTCCATGCACGGGTGAGCCTTGGCAAGGAATACGACATCCGAGCTAGATCAACTTGGATCCGTGCCTCACGCGTCTGGGCGCGAGTGCCAAAAATGTCCAGGATCACCTCATGACGGTCAATCACGGAGACCTTACTAATTTCCTCCCAATTTCGCTGTTGAGCAGGCGTGAGTTCATTGTCGAAAATAATTACATCCCCACCTATCTCCCGGACGCGATCCGCGATCTCATCCGCCTTTCCGGTCCCAAGCAATAGCCGCGCGTGGGCCTCACGATGATGCACCAGGATACGCTCGATCACAGGAATGCCCAGCGTCTGCACCAACTCGGCGAGTTCCTGCAGCAGGTCCTCAGCCTCAGCCCTGCCTTCCACATCCATGTATGCGCCAACCAACACAGCGCGCTCCACCATTTTTTCCCGGGGTTTGATTTCAAACATACGTAAATTCTAATTGGAACTATACCATCACGTGCCGCTCGACGCACGCGACAAATTGCAACGGCCACGACCGCCGCGAATGACACTTCCCGAAACCAGACGGGAGGCTATCATTGCCAACTATGGAAATTGCAATTGTCGGCGGGGGGCCTGCCGGACTGCGTGCGGCGGAGGTGGCGGCGCAATCCGATCATTCGGTCACGATCTTCGATGCCAGGGCGTCGGTGGGCCGAAAATTCCTTGTCGCAGGCCGAGGCGGATTAAACCTTACCCATGGCGAATTACGAAAGGAATTTGTCACCCGCTACCATGGCAGCCACACCCCCGACGAGATGTGGGAATCGTTGCTTGCGGACTTCTCCCCACAGGCATTGCTCGCATGGGCCCACGGGATGGGCATCGAATTGTTCCAGGCGAAAACCGGGCGAGTGTATCCGGTGGGAATGAAAGCCGCCCCGATGTTGCGCCGATGGGTGACACGACTGCGCACACGTGGCGTGCAATTTGAAATGCACCACCGCCTCACAGCGATCCAGAAATACAACGAAACCATATCTCTCCGCTTCGATACCGCCGAAGGGGAGAAATACGCCTCCTTCAACGCCGTGGTGGTTGCTCTTGGCGGTGGGTCGTGGCCGCAGACCGGATCCGACGGATCGTGGGTCACGGCTCTTGCTGACCACAACATCACCGTCCACCCGCTCGTTTCCGCAAACTCCGGTTGGGAATGTTTTTGGCCACCCGAATTACTTGCAGCGGCAGAAGGCCAGCCAATCAAAAATATCGAAGTTCACGCAAATTCCGAGTGCGCCCGCGGTGAGCTCTTAATCACACGCTATGGATTGGAAGGCGGATGTATCTACCAACTCGGACGCACACTGCGAACTATGCAATATCCGGAAATCACCATCGATTTCAAACCGACATTTACCATGGCGGAGCTCGCGGCACGCATCCAACGCACGTCGGGAAGTATTTTCGACGACGCCGTCCGCAGTTGGAAATTGGGTCCCGCTGCGGCAGCCATGCTCCGCAACCGCACCCCGACAGAAGGCTGGCTCGATTCCACAGCACTCGCCATAGCCGCAAAATCATTTGCCGTATCGCTCAGTGCCCCCCGCCCGATCGCCGAAGCAATTTCTTCCGCAGGCGGGATCTGCTGGAGCGAATTGGATCCCACGCTCATGCTGCACCGCCTTCCGGGCGTATTCGTTGCGGGGGAAATGATCGACTGGGAAGCGCCCACTGGCGGTTATCTCATCCAAGGCTGCCTCGCCACGGGTACTCGTGCTGGAACAGCCGCCGTGGATTGGTTGGCGAAGGAGAATGCCCTCTAAACGCTTATTCCGAAATCACTCCCATCCGGCGGAATTTGTCATACCTTTGATTGAGCATCTTATCGGTCGAAAGTTTCGACACTTCGCCAAGGGCATTCAGAATGCTGGTCTTTAGCGACGTTGCTGCAGTAGAGTAATCCCGGTGCGCTCCGCCGAGTGGCTCTGGGACGATACCGTCAATCAGGCCAAGTTTCAGCAACGAGGGGGCATCAATCTTCAACGCCGCCGCCGCTTCGGGCGCGTGCTTCCGGTGTTTCCATAAGATTGCGGCACATCCCTCCGGGCTGATCACCGAATAATATGCGTTCTCCATCATGAGCACGCGATCTGAGACACCGATCCCGAGCGCGCCACCCGACCCGCCCTCGCCGATGACCACGGTAACGATGGGCGTCTTAAGCAACATCATTTCCCTCAGGTTCACCGCGATGGCTTCGGCAATGTGCCGCTCCTCGGCACCCACGCCAGGATAGGCGCCCGGAGTGTCAATGAGAGTGACCACCGGCAGACGGAATTTTTCAGCCATCCGCATCAGCCGAAGTGCCTTGCGGTATCCTTCGGGATGTGGACTGCCAAAATTCCGAAGCAAATTTTCTTTGACGTCACGGCCTTTCTGTTGGCCGATCACGATACAGCGCTTCTCGCCAATCGTCGCCAGTCCCGCAGGCATTGACGCATCGTCGCCAAACAAGCGATCTCCATGCAATTCCACAAAGTCCGTGAATGCGAGCTGCACGTAATCAAGAAAAAACGGACGCTGGATGTGTCGGGCGATTTGCACACGTTGCCATGCCGTGAGGTTTTCGTAAATGTCTCGCCGCGTGGCTTCAATACTCTCCGCAATGCTTTGGACCTCGGGATCAAGGTCCAGATCATGCCCTTGCAGCTGCTTGCGAATGTCCTCCAGCTTGGCTTCCAACTCCAAAACAGGCTTCTCAAATTCCAATGGTTGAATCTTCATCGCATATAAAAATGTTTTCGGGTCTTTCCGTCAGCGGATCACGACGCGTGTTCCACGGGTGACGAGCGGAAATAGTTCCTCAATATCATATTGGCTCAGGACAATACCCGATCCAGAAGTGGCGCTGCCACCACGGATCACTGGAGCATTTTGCTCCAGAATGATCGACCGTTCGCTGCCGGGAAAATCTGATCCACCGAAGATGACACGCTTCGCGTCCCGGGTGGCGATTTTTTCCCGCACCGATGTATCAACACCCGCCGATCCCGGCACCGGAGCAAGTAATGCAAATTCCTTAAAGAAAACATTATTGTTAAAAAGCGTGAGCGTGGACGACGCCCGGTCGACGACAATCGCTGTATCCATCTGGGGAATCTTGAGCTTCTGGCCAATCTGAAGGTCGATACTGGAAAGGTTGTTCGATCGCAGAATCAACTCCGCGCTGGAGTTCGTCTTCGAAGCGATGCGCACAAGAGAATCACCGCTAACGACGGTATAATCAGTTTTGCCGGGAGCATCTACTGTCGTAAATACGACCGACGCGTTCAGTTCTCCCAGCGCGGCTTTCGCCTCCCCGATCACGGATGCACTGGGATACTTCGTCGCGAATTCATGCAGCGCAGCGATTGCCTCTGGAGTCCGCGAACGGTCATCGACCAACGCCATCGCAGACTCAAACTCGTTCAACCCGAGCTCAGCCGTCGCCTCCGGAACGGCAGCGGCATACGCCATCGATGCCGAGTGCTCCGCACGGGCTGCTTTTTCCGGCGCTATCAATAATTTAAAACTGAAATACCCAATGGCGCCGAATACCACCGCTGCGATCACCAGGACCACAAGGAGTGCGAAAACTTTCATGTCACCAAGCGTGCAAAATCCTCAGCCATGAGGAAAGCCCGAAAATGGATCGATGGCCTCACAGCAACCCCCGGCGCTTCCACTCGCCAAGATTTTCTCCTGCCGAACGCTGGATCAAGTCCACGCTGAACTTCAACAGGCAGACTTCCCATGCCGCATCGACTCCCTCAATCAACGTCGACATCGGGTCATCCCAGCCATCCATGCGCTCCCCCAAGCGGCCGATGACATCGACCATCGGCGCATGAACAATTTCTTCGTTGATATCGGTTTTCTTGAACTGAAATCCATAGCGCAAAAACCGCATGTCTTGGCCGTGCTCCTCAAGCCAGTCCGCATACTCCCGCGCATCTTCGCTGAATCCATCCAGCAGCAATTTTGAAAAATGATGAGGCGACATAATCGACGGGCGCTCAGCGTGAATTCGGCCATCCCGCACCCGCACCTGATTCACTTGATCCATCAACTCGGTAACCAACAAAAACCGGAACGTGGTTGTCCCGAATGTTTGTATGGCCTGCACTGGTTGCCGGACCACGCGCGTGTTCTCCATCGCGTATTGAAAGTCATCCTCTCGAAACATAAGTTGTTTATACTATCTCATCCCATCCCGTCGGCAAACAATTTGCATGCATCCACCGAGACTCTCACGTTCTTTTATCCAACAAGCGGCAAAAGCGGATGGTGGGTGTGTCCGAGTCAAAGGAATCTCAAATTTCGACCGTTCGCGTCAAAATTTCTTGCAACGATGAGGTATTAAGGCCATTCTCCGCTTTCGTTTTCCACGTTTCGGGTTGGTAGCTCAATGGTAGAGCAGTGCCCTTTTAAGGCATTGGTTGAGGGTTCGAGTCCCTCCCAACCCACTCCCCCATTTACTCTGTAAGCCTCTTCAAAAAAGGATTTAGGCCTGATGCCGCCCCCAACGTGCAAGGCACCATTCGTTTCCGTAACTAGCGGTTCGCTGCCATAAAATGGCATAAATTTGGCAGCGGATTGGTAGCAGGTTGCCCGCCTTCAGCTTCCGTTCTTGGACATTTGAGGTGAGTTGGATTCTTGGACCGGCGCCTCTACAAAAAACCGATATAAATGATAAAACCCGTCAGCGTTATAGACCTGAGTTCAAAGCCCAAGCCGTCGAACTTATCTGTACAGGGAGGCCGGTTACTCAAATCGCCGAAGAACTCTGCATCGGCAGCAACTTGCTCTACAAGCGGCAGCTCCAATCGCAGGGAGCGCAGAGCGGTCCGCAGCGGACGACCTGCGCTCCCTGCGACGTGAAAACGTTTTCCTCAGCGTGGAAAATGACATTTTAAAATCTGGGTAGCTGATTGACTCAAGTGCCCACAGCCGGTGGTGGGCAGGGCGTGAAAGCGACGGAAAAAAACCCCGTTCCCGAAGATTTTCGAGGAATTTCTCGAATGGTTTTCTACCAAGGAGGACTGCAAGAAATATCTGGAGTGGATTCGCTGGCCCGATGGATTTGTCTGCCACGGATGCGGCGCGATGAATGCGTGGCACACGGATCGCGGTCTGTGGCATTGTCGGGAGTGCTAGCGGCAGAGTTTGCCGACGGCCGGCACAGTTTTCGAGGACAGCCGTAAGCCGTTGCGGCTGTGGTTCCATGTGATGTGGGTGATGATGGCTCAGAAGACGGGCATGAGTGCCAAGAACCTATGCAACACATACAGGTTTGGCAGCTACCAGACAGCGTGGGGCTGGCTGCATAAACTTCGATGTGTCATGGTTCGCACTGACCGCGAACGCTTGCTTGGCCGGGTTGAGGTCGATGAGGCATTTGTTGGAGGAGCGAAGGAAGGTTCTCGGGGGTGCGGTGCGGAAGGTAAGACGGCTGTTCTTGTCGCCGTGGAAGGCGAATCCGGGAAGAAGCTCGGGCGGGTCCGCTTCCGGTGCGTGGCGTCCATAGACAGGAAGAGCGCCGAGTCTTCTATCGTTGACTATGTGGAACCGGGCGCGCTGGTCGTAACCGACGGGCTGTCGGTCTACGACCATTTCCAAGCATTGGGAATCGTGCATCGGCCTCACGTCGTCAGCACCCGGGGGCAAGGAAACACTCCAGGAACTCGACCATGTTCATCTTATCATTTCTCTACTCAAGCGCTGGCTGGGAGGCACCCATCAAGGAGGCGTCACTCCTTCGCACCTCCAAGCCTACCTCAACGAATTTTCTTTTCGATACACCCGTCGGCTATCCCAACACCGGGGGAAACTTTTCCATCGGCTCATGCAGCAGGCCGTGACCACGCGTCCGCCCAAAGTGAAATCGTTGTATGTGCCAAAGCCACAAGATGTGGGGGGCACTTGAGTCAATCAGCTACCCGGATTGATAAATGCGCGCGTGAGTTTGTTGAGGTCTGAATCCAGCTTTCCGGCAGTGAAGGGGGCGGACAGCTTTCGCTGGCACAGTTGATGGCGAAGTGCGTGCGGGGCTCCTGAAAGGTGGGGCGAATCACCTTTTGTTTCAGGTCGTTAAGGCTGGTTTTTTGTCCGGAAATAACGATACGGTTTCCATGGAAAAAGAGCGCATCGCCGTCGAGCGGCCCTTTGGTTGGGTATCTCGCCAAAATATTGTAAAGGATTCAGGCGTTGTAAGCATTGAGGTGCGCAGCTAAAGAGGCATCACGGTCTGCGGGCGGCAGGGTGCTTGAGTAAAAATCAACCACCGAGCGCAGTTTTTCCATGTCCTCGGCGTTAGCGTGCCAAGCGGCGTAGCGCACCCCTCGAGCATGGGTTAGCGGTCGAGAAGTTCCTCGTAGGCGGGTCGGCACGGGCACCTTAGTGGGTGCAGGCGGCCAGCAAGATAGTCAAACCCAATCGGGGCAATCGGTGTATTGAGCTCATAATCCTGATCAGAGTCACGGGCGGGGCTATTTATTCCGCACGAGATGTAGCAACGCCGGGGGGGTGCCTGTAGCCATAATACCATCGGTGGAGACGGTGAGGCGAAATTCCAGCGTAATACATCGCGATAAAAATGGCATTCAACGCAGAGGTGCGCCAGCTACCCAAGCGCTGGAAGCGTCGCGGTGAAGAGCAGATGGGCGGATGCAATAGCGTGACAGGCCCCTCTTTTTTCAGCCGCCGACAAAACTCGATGTCTTCCATAAATGGAATATCGGCAAAACCGCCCATCGCGCGAAATTTTTCTGCACGAATAAAAAGCGATTGGTCGCCGAAGAATGGACCAAGCCCCCGGTCGAATCGTTGGACAATATTTTCCCAACACAGCATCCATGGGTGCCGATTGTCGAACCTCCGATGGAAGGCTCCTCCAACGATTTCTGGATCGTCCGCGACATTGAACAGGGACCGCAGATGGTCCGGGGTCATGATGGTATCTGCATGGTGAAAGCAGAGCAGACGGCCGCGAGCACGGGCGGCTCCCAGGTTCATCTGAGCACCACGCGATGGAGCGGGGCAGCACACCAGAAGGATGTGCTTATCATCCGCAAGTTGCTCCAAAATCGGGCCGGGATTCACGGCGGCAATGATCCATTCCACAACAGGATCGGCGGCTCCCGTTCCCGCCAACATGGAACCGAGCAACGCATCATCGTTCCACACCGGGACAATGATGCTCACAACAGGAGTCGTATTTTTGCAAAGGCTCGCTTTCACGCCCCCAACTTGAGGCGAACATTGAGTAATAACAAGTCGCCCTCGACGTCGCCCGTTCTCGTAGGCAGTGAGGCAGCATATTATTCCCGCATCTCTTCTTTCCGGAGGAATAAATGGCGCGCATGGTAGCTCTCTGAATCATGACTTTCCGTGATACAAACGATCCCGCTGGTTGCAGGTCCGATTTCCTCCAGTGGGGTGCGGCCGCGCTGTTACTCAAAGGTTCGGTGGTCATGCTACCTCACGGACACCTGCATAATTTCGGCACGACGCCGTGGTTTCTAGCCGGGGCGGCGGTGATGCTGTCCGGCTTTTTCATGGCCTTGCGTTTTCCGCCGCGGGCGGGGTGGGTTTTTTGCTCCGTGGCGGTTGGCGCACGCCTGATGCTACTCTTCCATGCACCGGGTGATGATATTTTCCGCTACGCATGGGAGGGGCGGATTTTGCTGGCGGGATGGAACCCGTATCTCCATGCGCCTGACGCCGTGGTCCTCGAACCGCTGAGGGACGGGTTGTGGGCTTCGGTTCAGCACAAGACCTTCACCGCGATTTATCCTGCGCTGGCCTAATGGATGATGGCGGCATTGGCGGCAGTCTGGGCGACACCAATGATTTTTGAGGCATTGTTCGCACTGGCTGACATCGCGGTGATAGCACTGCTGGTCCATCGCGTCTACGCGCGCTGCTGCTTGGATGGGCGTTGCGGTGGCGATCAAGTGGATGGCTCTGCCAATGCGGGCCTGAGTGGGATGGCACATTTTTCTGAAGGCATGGAAAACGGGCCACTGGAGACCTGTGATCGCGGGGGCGCTCGCAGGGGCACTTCCGCTGGCCGTGTCCTATGCGGCTCTCAGGCTGTGGACCAGGGGGTGGACATTGCAGCTGCGACTATCAAAGTTTTCCAAATATGCGCGCAGCGCGGAATTCCTTCCTGGCAGGGTTGGATGGTTCTGGGAGCAAAGTAAATCCCAGAACCAGTGGTTTTTGTTGCCTCTGGCTGCGGCATGGATTTGGATCATCTTCCGCTGGCGCAACTTTGAGCGCTCGGCAGAGTGGTTGTTTTTCTTCGCATTGGTGCTCACACCCATGATGCACGCGTGGTATCTCACGTGGATCATTCCATTTGCTGTGCACACACGCAACCGAGGCGCCATCTTCGTTACCGCCTCTGCGTTTGTTTATTTTCTGTTGTACCACCGTGTGGAAGGGCCTAACGGCGTCTGGCAATTGCAGGCGTGGGAAACAGCGCTGCTATGGTTGCCTTACAGTTTTGGATTTTTCTGGTCGGTCCTGCTATCCAGACGGAAAATTAGCCCATGAATGTTACTGCTGCCCTGATGCTCAAGGCACCCCGTCCCGGCATGGTTAAGACCCGCCTCGCCCTCGATGTCGGGGCCGAACAGGCCGCTGCGATTTATCGATCTCTTGCGGAAAACCAAATCCGGCAGATTCCTGCGGACTGGCGGTGCGCGATCCATTTCGCGCCGCAGGAGGCAGAGGACGAAATGCGTGCCTGGTTGGGGCCGATAGCCCCGGCGCAAACCATTTACCGTCCACAACCCGAGGGCGACCTCGGTGCTCGCATGCGCCATGCGGTTCAGACAGAACTTGCGACGTCTGCCGAAGCCGTCGTGCTCCTCGGCGGCGACTGCCCCGATATTAACACCGCCGTGCTGCGTGATGTGGAGGCTCGTTTATCCAAGGCCGACGCAGTCATAGCACCGGCGTCCGACGGAGGATATGTCCTCTTGGCGTTGAAATCCGACTATCCGGAGCTCTTTGAAGACATCGCATGGAGCACGGCGGAAGTGCTGACGCAAACACTGGCTTCAGCGCACACACGTGGATTGTCCGTATCAATTACGGAAACATTCCAAGATGTGGATGACATCAAAAGTTTTCAACACCATTATTCCCGATCTGATGCCACACCGTGAGTGCCCCGCGGTGAACTAACAACCGCTTCACAACAATGGTGAAGGGTGTCGATGGCGCCAAGCTGGAAGCCGTCGACGCGCGGCCAAGCCGAACCATCCAGGTCCACTGTCCTCAAATACCTCTCCGTTTTTCATCGAACGATCCCGATTGAGGTTGGAAAATACCGATGGAAAATCTCCCCTTAGCCGACCGGATACCGTCTGCTTCCACATCAGGCTCACATCCATCACTTGACGCGCGGCAGCGCTTGGCATGGCGCGAGAGACAAAATAGGGCCCAGCGGTCATGTCACCGGAGGGTGGCGTGAACCCGGAGAAGAGGATTTGCAGAATAAAAATCAGCGGAACGAGCATCACGGCTTGTAAAACAGACCGCGCCCAGCTTGATATCGCCAATCCAATAGCGACCGACGCGAGCGAAGTTCCAATCATTGCCATGACCTGCCATCCCAACCCACCGGGGAGTCCTCCTGCCCCGAGTTGCATACATCCGAACAGCAGGAGGCTCTGCACAATCGTCAGACGTGCCAGCGAGACAAACTTAGCTTCGAGATATGATGCACGCCCGAGCCCGACCAGACGTTCGCGACGATACACCGGGAGTTCACGCACAATTTCCTGAGCCGCGTTTCCACAGCCGAACCAGAGCGTTGCAATGACAGCAAAAAATAAGATCAACTAGGGATCGGCTGAAACCCAGGTGACCAGGAACGCAATGAGCACGGGCTGTCCAGCGAGGAGGGCAAGGTTTTTCCAGTCGGCGCAAAGGATGGCCCACTCGCGAAGCATGAGAATCGGAAAAGTCGCCGCACGATGCACGGGAGCTTTCGCCCGAATGGCTTTATCGTCCGAGTAGCCGCGGGTGTCATCCACTTCAAGAGACGGACTCGTCTTAGGCGCAGGTGGCGCCGACCCCAGTTGCAGATATACGTCGGTCAACCGCGGCACTCCAAAGTGCGGGCACGCCTCGGATGGGGGGCCGTCGTAAACCACTTCCCCTGCAGCCAAGATTAAAAGCCGATCCATGAGGTGTGCATTTTCGATTACATGGGTCGTGCAAACCACCGTGCAGCCATTTGCCGCGAATCGTCGCAATTGCTCCATGAGCGAAAACTCCGATGTGGGATCCAACCCTGATGTCGGTTCATCCAAAAAAAGCAGACTAGGTCGTGCTAATAACTCGGCTGCCACACTTACCCGTTTACGCTGTCCACCGGAAAGCCTTCCGACCCGCGTGGTGGCGCGCTCAGCGAGGCCCACGCGGGCCAGCGTCACATCCACGAGATGCAATCGTTCGGATTGGGGAACTCCCGTTGGCAACCGTAGCCGTGCAGCAAAATCCAAGGCGGTCCGGACCTTCAGGTCGAGAGGCACAATATCGTCTTGCGGCACATACCCGAACTCGTCGCATAAAATTCCGGGATGATCGTAGAGGTTGCGCCCATCGACGAGAACGGATCCGGAGTCCGCTGGCCGCAAACCACAAAGAGCATCAAGCAGGCTGGATTTTCCAGCACCGCAGGTCCGATGACGCCGACTAATTCCCCCGGTCGGATCTCCAATGAGATCCCGTTCAGGTATGTGCCACTGCGGCTACCAAGAACGGTGCTGTGCCATCCCCCGTCGACCCGGCCGACTTTGCAGATGCCTGCGGGAAACCGCTGGATCCGAGAGCGTATAATCTGCTTCTGCAGATCGTCCGATGACCAAGCCGTGCGCGAGCGCCAGACCATCCGACGCAGATTCAGACCTGGTCGGATCCTGATTCATTAGGGCAACACGGCCCAGACCTCGACGCCCCGGTTTTTATCCATGTTTTCCGTATCAAACATTTCGGAGCTTCCCATCCCGACGGCGTGCATCACGTTGAGGACCTTGAATTGATCACGGATTGCGCCGAGCACGCTGTCTGCCCTCCGGGTGGAAATCTCGATATTTTTGTCCGGATTCCCCTGCTTATCGGCATAGCCGAGCACCACAAAAACAACTGTTGGATCATCGGTGAGCGTGCGCACCTGAGGTTGCTCAAGGCTTTTCCCGAGTTCGGACATTGCGGTGACAGGTATCCGGGATGCTCCGGTGGAGAATGGAATCGTGATCACCTTTCCCATCGATCGCGCGCGTTCCACCAGCACATACAATCGGTCCTTATCCGCTGACGACAGCGACGGCATCACATCAATCCGTTTCAGCACTTCCTCTTTCACGCGTTGGTTTTCGAGATTTGCAGAGTCCATGTTTACTTCCTCCTGTGCTTCCACGGAGCCGACCACTTCATCCACCGCGATCGATTCCTCTTCCGGAGCCGCCTCCAACTTTGGGGCTTCGGGGGTCGACGCAGGAGTAGCGGTCACGACGACCGGCTTGGGTGGTTCGCAGGCTGCCAACGCAAACGTAAAGACGACAAGAAAAATGCGTGAACCTTTCATACCTTTGGGATGTTCGGGGTTATGCTTTGATCGAGAGCGACGAGAAGGGAATCCCTGTCGTCTCGCCAAATCGCGTGAATTCTTCGACATGCCCGGCTAGCACGGTACGGAGCACTGCTGAATCATCGGAATACCCGATATCCGGGATTATATCCGGGATGATATCGACGCCCTTGTGCAAATACATCAGCCCAAAAATAGCCTCGGCTAAAGCTCCGACATCGTCGGGTTGGTATTTTGCGTCCAGACAATCTTCCACAAACTGGACAAGAAATTGCGCGTGACTCCGGATGTGTGGCTGGGCCGGCGGATCGACCTCGTTGAGTTTTGCCAATACCAGCGGGAGTTCGTTCTCGAATCTGGCAATCTGGCCCGGCGTAATCTTTTGTGACCCGGAGGTTACGAATTCCTGAAAATCATTCATGGTTTTAAGATGTTTTGATCGGCATTATTACCGCATCGCAATGGCATCTTAGCTAAATCTCTGTCATATTGCTTGCATGAAATTCCTGATTCTCATCGCGCTTGGAATCAGCCTCACGGCTCCGGCTGCGGGCGCTCAGGCTCCCGTAGTTAGGGATCCGGGCGTCATTTATCTGGCTGACTTTGACCTCAAGCCGATTCGGTTAAGGGTATTGGCTCCCGCACCGACGTCGTTTGAATCAACCGGCGCACGCTATGCAGGTACGCTGCGGGAGGGTCAGGAGGTCGAACTTCAGGCTGTCGGCGATTCGCTATTCCGCGTGCGTGGCCGGGCGCAGCAGGGCCAGATCCTCGCCTGGGTCTCTCCCGAATACCTCGCGCCGTTGCCTGAGGATTTCCTCGAATCGCTTCGTAATAGCGATGAACGTCGGCGGGACGTCGAAGGCCTGATCGCCCGCAACGAGGTGGCACTCGGAATGGTTCCCGAAGAGGTGGAGCGGGCCATCGGCAGACCAAATAAACGATCAAAAAAGACGAATGCCGAAAAGACCGAGCAAGTCTGGGAATACATCCGCTACCAAAGTGTTCCTCACCAAACCACATACATCGGCCGGGACGGATTCCCTGCCATTGCTACCACCTGGGTTAAAACGCCGGTGGGCAGCCTGACGATCACGTTTTCCGATGGCACCGTGACAGCCATCAACGAAACCGAGGGATAGCTCGCTCGGGCGGCGGCATGGGGCGCGTGCGGTGCATTTTCACAATGCGTGCAATTTTTCGCAGTCTGTGAGACAACGCGCACGTGGAACTCGGACAGCATGTCATTGTATTTGCAGCCATCGGCGGTCTCGGAATTTGCCTTTGGGTGCTCCATCCAATCGTCCGACAGGCGCTCATCGATGGTCTGCGCTGCACTTCCCGGTTTCCCGCGCTCTGGAAGATCCCAGTTCAATTCGCTCTGGCCTATGGGATTTTCCAGTGGATCGCGGAGGCGATGATCGTCTGGCGGATCGGGGAGTGGTCAGGCAAATGGATCCTCGAGGGAAATTGGATTTCATCCGCAGCGGTGAGTGATGACTGGATACCGGCAGCCGCGGGAGCATTGGAGCGCACTGCGGCACTGGGGAACGACTTAATCATCCCCTTCCCTCTCTCTGCCGTGCTTGTGGTTTGGGCGCTTCTATTTCATCGTAACGTCGTGTCGCAGTTGGTCCGAACGGCCAAACGCGGATTCCCGAGGACCGGAGTGCTGGTGATAGCGATCCTTTCGTTTTCCGCACTTGCAGGCGTATTAAAACCCTTCGTTTATCTTTTTCTACCGGAGTGCATTGGCTGGCTGCCCATGGAGGGTGAGGCAGTCGTGGCTGGTGCCACTGCCATCAATGTGCTTGCGGTGATCTTCGAAATATTTGTCGGCTCGTATTTGACGGTGTATTTGATGCTCACGGCATTTGCGTGGATCCGGGGAATCAATGCCGACCGGATGCGGATGCATATTCTTGCTGCGAGGCGGATGCGCTACGTGTTAAAATGGACTCTCGTGACGACGGCGCTGGCGCTGACGCTGGTAGTCGCGCCGGCTTTACTGGAGCTCCCATCCGTAGGAAGCTTCATGTATCTCGGGATTTTGCTGGCGTTATTTCCGGTGCAGGCGGTGTTGGTTTTTCATAACGATTCGCTTCGGGGGGCAATCGCCGCTAGCGCACGCGTGCTACGGGAAAAATCGGGCGCTTCCGCGTTTTTTCTCGGGGGCGCGTGGGTTTGTTTTTTCATCCTGGGGCTTCTGACCGATGAGATGCTGATGAGGATACAAGGCGACTCACTCATCCTGGGTGTGAACATGGTTGCAGGTGCTGCAAGCGCGATTCTTTCGGGATGGCTCCTGGCCGCCTGGGTGTGCCTCTACAGACGCCTTTCGTCCGACAGGAGGCCCCCGGTTTTTTCAGTCACATGAGAAATTCGTCTGTTCCGCTAAATGCTCCGGACGCGTTGGTTCCCAACGCGCTTCGCTCTCCTTCAAGCTCCGGACGTCGGGATTCCAATCTGGCATTCGCTCTGCGCACGCTCCCTCCCGATCGTCGCCGTGATGCGCTGGTATTTTATGACTTCTGTCGGCTCGTGGATGACATCGCAGATGTGCCCGGCATCCCCTTGTGCGAGCGCCTCAATGCACTCCAAGGCTGGCGATCCACAATCTGTGAGGAACCCAATGCCGCGAAGCTGCCTCCCATACTGGACGCAGTGATCACGAATCACGGCGTGGACCGCGATCACCTTGTAGCGATCGTGGATGGGGTTCTTCAGGATTTGGAGCCGCGGGATTTTCAGACGTTCGCTGATCTGCGCGGATACTGCTGGCGGGTGGCATCCGCCGTGGGCCTGGTGAGCATCCGCATCTTTGGGATTCCTGCACCGGCGGGTGTGGAGTATGCGGAGCATCTCGGGATTGCGCTGCAGCTCACGAATATCATCCGGGACGTCGGAGAAGATTCGGAAAACAGCCGGATTTATTTACCGCTGGAAGACCTTGCGCGCTTCGGAGTTTCACGAGAGGACATACTCACCCGCCGGGATTCGTCCGCATTCCGGGATCTGATCGAATTCCAGATCGACCGGGCCCAAGGATATTATATTGCAGCCGAAAAAATCCGCCCCACCCCGTGGCCCCAAGCACTCCGGCCATCCGATTTAATGAAAAACATCTATGCCCGCCTCCTGCGAAAGATTTCCGATGGCGGCAAGTCGGTCCTACATACCCGCTACCGATTGAGTCGGATCGAAAAACTTTACCTTCTTCTGCGGGCATAGCAGTGGCGTGATTCTTTTGATTCCGGTTGACCAATCCACATCCTGCTGCGATGCCGTGTTCAGGGTGGTTAATCGAGCATACTTGTCGGGGATGATTTTGTGCGGTTTCTCGGCGCTGTTGCTATTGGGATGCCTCCCGATTCACGCAGCGTCCGCAGATCCGGGAGTTGCGCCGTTACGGATTGCATTCTGGAATATCCAATGGTTTCCGGGCAAAAGACCGGACGCAACGCATTGGGAAGAAAAGGACCATGCACCGTTGGTGCAAAAGGTGGTGAAAGAAATTTCACCCGACATTTTAGGAATGGGAGAGATCCGGAATGAAGATGCGGCGAAGGTTGCGATTGCCACGCTGGAAGGGATGAATATCGATATCTGCTCCCGCTTTCTCTTGAATGATGGAACAATAGGAACGCAGCAAGTGGCCCTCACCTCCCGATTGAAGCCCGTGAGCGCTTGGTCGGAATCCTGGCAGCAGCGCTCGGGCATTACGATTCCGAGAGGGTTTTCGTTTGCTGCATACCCCATGGGTTCAGACAGCATTGTCCTCGTTTACGGCGTCCACTTCAAAAGCAACCGGGGTGAGATGCAACAAAACGTTCCGGCCCGCGAGGCATCCTCGCGACAGTTGTTAGCACATGCTGAAAAGATGGAGGAGATTTATGCCAAAGCTTACAAGAACGTCGCTGTCGTCCTCGCGGGAGATTTTAATACGTCGTTGGATGACCCCCGGTTTGGCAGCGAACGCACGCTTCGCGACCTCCAAAAGGCTGGATTTACATGGGCATGGGAGAAAATCCCCGTGGCGGAACGCACCACACTACCAAGCCAGCCTCAAATGGACCCAAAATTTTCACCCTATCCACCAGCGAGCTTCGATCACATTTTTGTTAAAGGCGCAGAAATCGTGCGATGCGAGGCATTCCCATCGTCCCCGCTTGCGAGCGACCACCGTCCGGTCGTCGCCGACCTTTTGATTCCGATTACGCCGGTCACGTCCTCAAGCGAGGTTGCCGAGTAGCAGCTTAGAAATCCATCGCCGCTGCCACCACCCGGCGCGAGTAGCCTGCCGCCGAAAGTTGGGCTGCCAACGCCCCTCGCGCGGGAGCAGAATCCGGAAAACTTTTTAAGTCAGCGATCAACTCGGTCATCATCTGATCTAAAACCGGACGAATCTCGTCTTTCAGATCCACAGGCCCAAAAGACGGCAGCGTGCCGCCGCGCGACCATATTCGGGTGAGTTCCTCTTGTCGGGTCCGCGATGCCAAGACCTGCGCGGAAAAAAACCGCTCGGCCATTGCAGGGTCGAGTCCCGCACGGCCTGCAGCCGACACGGCCCGTGCAATCACCTGCTGCTCACGTTCTGGGTCGAGGATTGGCACGCTGATTTGATATTTCGACCACGCCACTTGGTCCGCGATGCCGAGTCGGGTCTGCATCGCCGCCGCGAGGGTCAACACGCACGGATCAATAGAGACAGGAGTCGTCACAGACCGTGAAGCGCAGCCGGCTAACATGCCCATGAGGCTTACGGTCAAAACAGTTGCAACACAGCGAGGAAAATTCATGGGATATTTCATGTCACGGAGGCAATTTTCGGCGCGGTCGATACCGGGATAGCGATTCCCTCGCACACATCGCGCCAACCGGGAAAATTCCACGCATTTGGGAACCCACGGCAGTGGTCCGGTTTTACAGCCTGAACAGTGCATGTGATGCCATCAAAAAAAATGCCTTCCCCGTTGGATTTTTTGATCAATGCAAGGCCGTCGCGTTGGAAGCGCACGCGCGTCATTTGCTCGATAAATTCCCACTCAGACGTCCCATGAAAACGTAATATTTGTTGCATATCCGGCTCCGACACGTGGACAAATCCGAGCCGCCAGCAGCAACCCCCACAACGCTGATACTGATACCAAATACTGACGTTGGGCGTTGCCGCCGAGCCTGCGAATCTGATAGAACCACCCGCATGAGACTTCTTGTCATCGGCGGCTACGGCTTCCTTGGGTGCAATTTTATCCGGTATGTCCTTGGGCACTATCATGCAGAATTTGTCACCAACGTGGACGCAGAATTGCATCCGGGCAACCACCAAAACCTTCACGAGGTTCCGGAAACTTATGGGGAACGCTATGAGTTTTTTTCCCGCGACGTGACCGATGCAGCGGCGATGAATGACATCTTGTCGCGACATCGGTATTTTGCAGTCATTCATTTTGCATCCGAGACCAGTTTGCCTGCAACCGCCGATCTCATAGCCGCAGCTACGCGGCACCGGGTGAAACGTTTTGTGCATGTCGCGGGATCTGCTCTTAGCGGCGCGGACGATTTGCTTCTCGAGAACCACTCGACAGATGAAGTGGAACGTCTTGTGGTGCGGTGTGATTCCGCGTTCGGCGAAAACCAATGGGCGCTGGAGCGCCTTCCGACATGGATCCGGCGCCTCATGGAGGGTATCTCACCGGTCGGCGATCAAGTCGATGGGAGGTTCCGCGACTGGCTGCATGTGAACGACCTCTGCGCGGCAATCATGAGCACCATGCTTGAGGGCACACCTGGTGCGATGTATATCGCAGGTCCTGATTCGCGTCTGCCCGATGAGGTTGTGGAGGGCTGGATCGTGTCCGTGCTCAAGCGCCAACTGGCCTCATCCGACGACGCACTCCATCCTTTTCCTCCCGCAGGGGAAGATTCCTCAAAGCTTCGCACGGAGCTTGAGTGGCATCCCATCGTTCGTCCTCAAGAGGGCATCCAGGAGGTTGTTCATTGGTATCTGCGTTACCGGGGGAGGCTCCTGCCGTAGCGGCTGCTTCAAGTATGAGTGTCTATCGTATCGCGATCTTTGGAAGTAGAGGCCGACTGGGTTCCGCATTAAAAAATAGATGGTCCGGCAGCCATGATGTTGTTGGCTTCGCGCGCCCGGAGCTAGATTTGCTGCGCCCTGAAACAATCCGCGCATGTTTTGAACAAGGCCCATTTGATTGGGTAGTCAACTGCGCAGCCAGCACCAACGTCGATGCATGCGAGATCGATCCCGAGACCGCCTTCGCGGCGAACGAAACTGCTCCACGCAAAATTGCCGCTCAATGCCAAGCGTCAGGAAGCCGCCTGATCCACATCAGCACCGACTACGTTTTTGACGGTACAAAAGCCGGGCCTTACACCGAGGATGATTTGCCGTCACCACTCAGTATTTACGGTCAGTCCAAAGCAGCCGGGGACACCGCCGTTCAGGAAACCGCACCCGACGCAATCATCGCCCGCGTCTCGTGGGTCTTTGGGCCAGAGAAACCGAGCTTCATTGACGCGATCCTAAAGACGGCAAGCACCAAGTCCGACGCCGCGGCAGTTGCAGATAAGTGGTCGAACCCAACCTACACAAGCGATGTCGCCGATTGGCTTTTTGCTCTCATTGAAAACAGAGCACCCGGCGGCATCTACCATTTGTGCAATGCCGGCGGATGCACCTGGCGCGACTACGGTGAACACGCGCTCCAGTGCGCAGCGGCCGCCGGAATGGACCTAAAAACGACGTCGGTCGCACCGATTCGGATGGCCGACATCTCCGCGTTTGTCGCCCGTAGACCCGTAAATACCGTGATGACGTGTGAGAAATTCACATCTGTGACTGGCATCCGACCACGGGCTTGGGAGGACGCAGTGAAGGAATACGTCGAATCTGTGATCGCGCAGGGTGCTTGATTTTTATTTTGTCTGCACCCGTCCATCAGCAAAGAGCCGATTCGCGCGACCTCGATGCACACCCTCAAAATCCATTATAAGGCGAATCTGTGACAACTTCGGATAGCGTTCTCCCCTGCGGGTAAAAATGACCGGACCGCTCGCCAGCTCGTCATCCAGATACGGACGCCATTCGTAGCTGGATCCACGAGTCGTAAAGTTATTGAATTTTCGGAGGTCCGACGGACACTTCAGAGACTGCTCGTCGATCCCATATTCCCCTAATACTGCAAGGATGGTTCCCGCCTCTTCTTCTGGTGGATAAACCGGATTGCTCGGATCGGATTCAATAATCGGAAATCGGTTGTCGTTGTCGGCCACATACGCGAGCACGGCAATACCTATATTGCGGAGATTTCCAGCGCATTTCGTGGATTCCGCCCGCTCGCGCATTTTTCCTAACGCAGGCATTGCGAGGCTGGCCAATATGCCGATGATCGTGATGACGACGAGCAGCTCGATGAGCGTGAATCCGGATCTGTTGCGGAGCACGATATTTAAAGAGGAATCACGGTGCATTGCGTCGAGTCTCCTTACGAGCCAGGTAAGATCGGTATCGAGCGGCGCGTTTGTCAGGGCCACGATTCAGATCCCGGCGAAGTTCCCGCTCCAACATCCGTTCCTGGACAACCGGATCATTCATTCGTTGTTCGATCGCCGCACGGCGTTCATCAGGCGGGAGCGCGCGCATTTCTGCAAAAAAGGCGCGCATCTCTTCATAATCTTTTTTTGCAACCTCACGCTCGGCGGCAGGCAGTTGATTAATTTGGGCGACAACGCGCTCCTGCACCCATTCCGGATTGGACTGACTTCGCGGGTCACGAGGCCGGTCTCTCTCAGAACCCGACGAAGCACCACCTCCGCCAGTCGCAGGCACGTCAGGGCGTCCGCCGCCCCATGCTCCATCACTACCCCAGTCGCCACGGTTGCCACCCTCCCGCTCAGGTCTAACAACAATTGCAAAAACCTCCTCAACGCGCCCCCCGGCGTCGGTGACCATGCCACGAAGCGCTTTAGCCGCTTCACCACCTTTCGGCGGTTTAGACTGTGGAGGGTCCCATGCGGACGGAATTACCACTGCTGCTCCCGTTTTCTGAACGAACTGATCTAGATATCCACCAAATGTTTGTTCCTCCATGGGCGAGACAGTCCAGCGAATCCTCCGCACGTCAGGAGTGATATCAACAGGACTAAAACCACCACCACCAGCCCGGAATTGACGAAAGGCGTTGTCTCCGTCCGGGGAAACAATCGCAGCAATCCCTGCTTGAATATCGTTTTTCGAAGGACCCGCGACAAACGTGACCGACCAACGCCCATCGACCCGAGCGGCAAGTACCTCCACGGCCTCCCCAGGGCGCACCCTCTCCACTTCCATGGCTAATTTCGTCTCCGGCGGCACATTACTGACAATCTTAATTGCTCCCTGCCGCTCGATTGATCGTTGGATGCTGGCGAACGTGTCGTCGTACGCGCGCACGGTTACCAGCCCCCAACCGGAGATCCAGCTCCATAGCCAGAAGCCGCCAAAAATAAAAAGTGCCGCTCCGAGGAGCTTTAGTCGGGTGGTGTCTGTCATAGTATTAAGATAACCCCAGGATTGGGCAAAAGTTACCGTCAATATATGAATGCTTGATCTTTTTCTGTTTCGCAGGATACTCACTTGCGATAGTGGTGTTTTAGATCCGTGCATTTCACGACCCCAACTCCCGCAACTCTCCCGTCAGTCCATTTCCGAAGAATGTAGATGGGCGTGGCTTTTTTGCGATTGGGAAGTCATTTGTCTGATCTGATATATGTGTATGATTTAGTTTTGGAACCTTGGGTCCGGAACGTTTCATATCCCACACCACACACCAAAAACATCGCGGTTTTCCCGCGGCAGGCAGCGAAGTCCAAGTTCTACAAACGGTCTCACGCAACCCCTCCCGCACAACCGCCTAAAAACCAGTTACTTAATCCATGTCAACCAATTACACAGACGACTCATCACGCCACCCCTCTTCATCCCGCGGAGGCCGTCGGCCACGCCGCCGCTCCGACAATGAATCCAAGGGCGGCTCCCACAAGTCCGGAGCCATCAGCACACCACGTCCACCACGGAAAGAGCCGAAGAAGCTCTCGCTCTGGGAAAAAGTGGTCGCGTTCGTGACCCGCAAATCCACCGAGGCTCCAGCCCGGCGCGAGGCTCCTGTAATCCGTCAATCTCGGCCTCAATCTTCAGCGGCATCCGCGGACACTACCGAAAGACCACAACGTGAGCGCAAGCCACGCGAACCCCGCACCGGAATCCGCAAGCCGGAGTCTGTCGAAGTCACCACACCCCGGGTCTACGTGGGCAATCTTTCGTTTGATGCTACGGAAAGTGACCTTGTCGAGCTGTTTAGTGGTGTAGGAATCGTTCAAAATGCGGAAATCGTCTCAAACCGTCAGACACAACGTTCCAAGGGGTTTGGATTTGTCCAACTTCAATCGATCGAAGAAGCCCAGCGCGCCGTCGCCGAGCTCCATGACAAAGAATATATGGGCCGCAAGCTGGTAGTCAGCGGTGCAAAAGCCTCAGATCGCCGCGATGACCGTTCGGCCGCCTCCAGCGAAGCCGAAGAGGCACCTTCGCCTGTAGAGGTCGAAGCAGTCGAAGCAGTCGAAGCAGTCGAAGCAGTCGAAGCGGTAGAAGCGTCCCAGCGGCCAGAAGATACTGAACAGAAACAATAAAGCTTTCTCGAAACCTGTCGGACCGATCTATCTGGTCGGTCCGACAGGCGTAGGGAAATCCGCCCTCGCCTGCGATCTCGCGCGGGCTCTCGGTGCCGAAATCGTCGGCGCTGACGCTTTCCAGGTCTATTCAGGCTTGGACATACTTACCGCACAACCCTCAGCGGAGCTGCGCCACCGCGTAAAGCATCACGTGGTTGGTTGCATTTCTGCCACAGAGGCGTTTGATGTGGCAGAATACCACCGGATTGCATCTGCTGCGGTGGAAGATATCCAACGTCGGGGTCGAATTCCGTTGGTCGTTGGCGGCACCGGGCTCTACGTTCGGGCGCTGACCGCCGGACTCTCAGCCACGCCACCCGCCGATCCGGAACTTCGAGGGACCCTACTTGAATGCACGCTTTCGGAGTTGATCGAACGTTTGCGAGCTGTGGATCCAGACGCCCCCGGCATCGTGGACTTGCAAAACCGCCGCCGCGTTGAGCGTGCGATCGAAATCTGTGAGACGAGCGGACACCCGCTGGCACACTTCCGCGGGCGAACGACACCCGCCGCGCGGGGGGTTTTTTTGACTCGCGAGCGCGATGACCTTCACGGTCGGATTACAGCCAGCGTGGATAACATGTTCGCAACTGACGTTGTCGATGAAGTCTGCAGGGTTTCCGATGCTAGTGTCACTGCATCCCGTGCCATCGGCTTCCGCGATATTCGGGCTCTGATTGCAGGCGAAATCTCGGAAGCGATGTGTCGAGAGAAGATGTGTATCGCCACGCGTCAGTATTCGAAACGTCAATTGACGTGGTTCCGGCACCAAACTGATTTCCCTGTCTTGGACGTGACGTCAAACGCCTCCCCCGGGGCCATACTAGAGGCCGCGATGCAGCTCCTTGATTTCGCATGAGTCATTCTCAGCATGGCGAACGCGGGGAGAGGTTCGTACGGACACGGACTCCGGCTCAGACAAAGAGCGAGGAAAATGCGAATTCTGATCCCGAAAATAGCCCGCGATCGCTGAGTTTCAGGTCAGGAATTACGAGCAATGCCATAAACGATAGCGTCATAAATGGGTCCCGGAGCGGGCTTCCGAAGTTCCGCGCCAGCGTTGTAACTTCCTGATATCGGTTAGCTACGGTATCGCCATCCAGCGAGGACATGAGCCCGGCAATTTCTAGCGCAAGGAGTGCCGTCTCGCCAGCACCGCCCCACGCACACACACCGCCACGGGTTTGAATCACCGCATTTATTGCCCCAGCCAGCGATTCGTCGTCAACGCCTACAGCAACGATGTTATGGCAATCGTGGGAAACCGACGATGCAATGGCACCTCGCGTCAATCCGAAGCCCCGGATAAAAGCAACGGAAACGGGAGCCGGGTAGTAGCGGTTAACCACCGCGATTTTTAGGATATCGAGAACCGGCAATGATTGCACATACCCAGAGTCGCACGGCAATTCCTGAGTGGAAGCACCAGTAATGAGCTGGCCATCTTCGGCTTCAATGACGCGCACCGTGACGCTATTGCCATTCGCGCGGATGGCAACCTCTGCGGCGGTCACTTCGTGTGTGTCGAAACGATTCGGAGTGGATCCCGGCTGGAACTCCGTCAATGAAACGCCGTTCTCGGCAACTAAATTTCCGTCAATCCATGTTTCGATTACCTCGAAATCCGTCAGATCTTTGACACGGATGAAATCCGCCGGATCAGCCACCCGCAAGAGCCCGACATTCATTTGGTAGTGCTCCACGGGATGCGTCGCAGCACATCGCAGCACGTCAAACACATCTGCTCCACCCGCGATTGCCCGGCGGACCAGCAGATTAATGTGACCATGAACGAGGGCATTTGGATGCATATCGTCGGTGCAGAGCATGCATCTTTCCGGATGGGATTGGAGCAACGATTCAAGCGCTTCAAAATTCCGTGCAGCAGAGCCTTCGCGAATGCTGATTCTCATGCCTGCTTCCAATTTATCGAGTGCTTCAACGAGCGTAAAACATTCGTGGTCGGTCGTGATTCCGGCGGCTGCGTATTGTTTAGCATTCGACCCACGTAAGCCGGGCGCGTGACCGTCGATGGGTTTCCCTGCGGCTTTGGCAGAAGCAATTTTCCGCATGACCTCGGGATCCCCGTGCAACACACCAGGGTAGTTCATCACCTCGCTGAGATAGCCGATCTCAGGACGCTCAAGCAGTTCGGCTACGGCATCGGAGTCGAGCCGCGCGCCCGCAGTTTCAAATGCCGTCGCTGGCACACACGATGGCGCACCGAACAGCGTTTTTATTGGTGAATCCCGCGCGCTTTCGATCATGAAATCCACTCCCGCTACGCCGAGGACATTCGCGATTTCATGCGGATCACTCACCGTCGCGACCGTGCCATGGCGCACCACGATTCTTCCAAACTCCGCCGGGGGCAGCATGGAACTCTCGATGTGGACGTGAGCGTCAACGAAACCTGGTAACAAGAACGTCTCTTCCACCACCGCTTCGGAACGGGTGATTTCGGAAACCCGCCCGTCTTCAACCGTCACGATCCCTGGAAAGATGCATCGCGCGTCCAAGTCAACGATCTGTCCTTCGTGGATTGTTTTTTTCATTCAGACACCTCCGCGAGCTTCTGTTGCGACCCGAGCCTCAAGCGTGCGTCATTTCTTTCGCAACGACCCATTGATCAAACTGCTCCGGCGTGAGAAATCCAAGGGCGACGGCAGCTTCCTTAAGACTGGATTTTTCCTTATGCGCCTTCTTGGCAATCTGCGCGGATTTGTCGTAGCCGATGTGCGGATTCAACGCGGTTACGAGCATCAGCGAATTTTTCACGTTCTCATCAATGCGCTCCAAATTCGGTTCGATTCCCACGGCACAATGCGCCGTGAAGGACCGGCAACCATCGGTCATGAGACGAACTGAATGCAGGAAATTATGCACGATGACCGGTTTAAACACATTGAGCTCAAAATTCCCCTGCGAAGCGGCAATTCCGATCGCCGCGTCATTTCCCATCACTTGGACAGCAATCATAGTGATCGCTTCGCTTTGAGTCGGGTTCACCTTGCCGGGCATGATCGATGAGCCGGGTTCATTTTCGGGAATTGTGATTTCTCCGAGGCCACAGCGAGGACCGGAGGCGAGCCAGCGCACATCATTTGCGATCTTCATCAGCGCGCAGGCGAGCGCCTTGAGAGCACCGCTGGCAAATACAAATTCGTTATGTCCCGACAGCGCAGCAAATTTGTTCGCGGCAGAGACAAACGGAAGTCCGGTGAGATCGGCAATGTAGGCCGCAGCCCGGTCCCCAAACTCAGGATGGGCATTGAGGCCGGTGCCCACCGCGGTGCCACCAATCGCCAAGTCGTAAAGGCCAGGCAGTGTTTTTGCGATGTCACGAAGCGAATTATCAAGCAGCGTCACCCAGCCGGAAATTTCCTGCCCTAGCGTGAGTGGCGTCGCGTCCTGCAGGTGCGTGCGGCCAATCTTGACGACCGAGGCATACGCCTCCGCTTTCGCGTTTAAGGTGTCCCGGAGTTCCTTGACCGCCGGAAAAAGGTTCTCAACTACGACAGCAGCAGCGGCGATGCTCATCGCCGTCGGAAATGTGTCGTTCGACGACTGCGACATGTTCACATGGTCGTTGGGATGCACTGGCTGCTTCGAACCCATCACTCCACCAGCAATCTCAATGGCGCGGTTGGAGATCACTTCGTTCGCATTCATGTTGCTTTGGGTCCCACTGCCCGTCTGCCAGATGCGAAGCGGAAAATGGTCGTCCAACTTTCCAGCAATCACCTCATCCGCTGCCTGCACGATGAGGTCGGACTTCTCGCCCGGAAGCTTACCAAGGTCCTTGTTTGCAAGAGCACACGCCTTCTTGAGTGTTCCCAACGCTTTGATCAACTCCTTCGGTTTGACGTCATTGCCGATATCAAAGTAAATCAACGAACGGGCCGTCTGAGCGCCGTAATATCTGTCATGCGGCACGGGAATGTCTCCCATGCTGTCGGATTCAGAACGAAATTTGGAGGGGTCGAAATCGAAGTTGTGATTCATATGCACGTCCAATTAATCCGAATCCCACGAAAACCGGAAATCTTTTCAACCCGCTCGTCTGTGCAAGGTCAAATTTCTGATTACGAGTTTAGCCTTCATTCGCCATTTGCGATTGCATTATCATAATCGGAAGGGCATACCATCTGAGTGA
>JBDNGG010000494.1:0-2240 GCA_041689405.1 Terrimicrobiaceae bacterium
GTTGGTTTTTTCGAATTGCTTGCGCGAGCTCCTTCAGAAGCACGGTTTTCCCGGCACGTGGCGGTGCTACGATCAATCCACGCTGTCCCATCCCCAGGGGAGCAATTAAATCCACTGCCCGAGCGCTGATCATCTCGGAACTATTGGTCTCAAGAAGAATCCTCCGATTGGGAAACAAGGGGGTGAGTTTTTCAAAATCGACGGGGACCTGCCAGTCCGCTACCGGGATCCCTTCGATGGTATCGATTCGGTCTAAAACCAAACCGTGTTCTTTGTGCTGCGGGAGCCGCAGGTGCCCGCGTAGCTTTAGCCCTGCTTGGAGCTGGTACTGTCGGATGAGCGGAGCCGGCACCGTTGCATCCTCCGGGCCAGGTTTGAAATCGAAAGCTGGCCACCTCAACATCCCGCGTTGCCCATCCATCTCCAGCACACCCTCGGCAATCAATGCTTCCTTGTTTCCCAGGTGGAATTTCGCCTGGTCCAAAACCAGGTGATGCAGGCTGCCTTCCGGGCGCAGCCGAATACCCAACTCCCGAGCACGCTCGAGGAGCCGGACTCGTCCGAACGTCTGAAGTTCGTTTAAGGAAATTGCCGGGACCGAGACCCCGGTGGAATCCGGCACCGGATCTGGTGTAGTTTGGTGCGTCATAGCTCGCGCAGAAAAGGTCGGCAAAGAAAATCAATACGATCCATCGAAGGAAGGGGTGTTTAAAAAGGATGCGGATAGCAGTTCCGCCTGATGTTTGAGAAGACCAAGACCGGAATCATTCCAGATCACACGATCCGCAAGCCTGACTTTATCGATGATGTCCATCTGCGAGGCGAGGATATTTCTCGCAATCGTTGGTGATAAGTTCCGGCTGGTTTCTAAGCGGGATATTTGCGTGCTGTTCGATGCCGCGACAACTACCACCAAATCAAACTCCGTCTCCGCGTGTACTTCATACAATAAGGGAAGCTCGACAAGAAGACCCGCCCCGCTGCTGCGGGCGATCGCTACGAGGCGCATCCACTCCTGACGCACGGCAGGATGCACAACCGCTTCAAGGCGTTTCTTCGACTCTGCATTCGTGAAAACAGTGTTCCGAATCCACTCGGTATTCAGGCGGCCATCGGGAAAAAAAGCGCGGGGTGAGAGCTCTACCTGGATCGCATGCCGGATTTCCGGATCATCGCTCATTAGCCGCCTTGCCAACGTGTCGGTGTCGAGCACTTCCACGCCGAGGCTCTTGGACATCATCGCAGCAACGGCGCTCTTACCGCACGCAACTCCGCCTGTAATTCCAACGACATAGCGCATGATTTAAGTTCTTCTGGCCGATGTGGAAAGCGCTGAAGAATGGATACTCCTTTGCTGATCACCCGTGGACGCGGGAACGTAGACTCCCCGGCACGCACAGAACAATCACGTCGCGGCCTACTTTCCTGCTCCGGCGGATTTCACCTGTATTACCGGACGAGGCAAATCATCTGGCAGCCCCAGGGGTTCGACGATGTCCTCCTCTTCGAAGTCCGAGCGCAGCGGTTTCCCTTCTGCATCCATCATTCGAGCCGTGACGAAAATGATCAGATTCTTCTTAATTTTTTGGTCCACGTCGCTCCGGAAGAGGCGACCAACAAGCGGGATATCGCCCAGAACGGGAACCTTATCTTGAACCTTCTGCACGTCTTCTCGAATCAGTCCACCCAATGCGACCGTTGAGCCGTCCCAAATTGTCACCTTTGTATTTACTTTTCGCACCGTGAAAATGGGCTGATTAATTACGTTCGGAGTTAACGTAAAGGTTTCGATTCCCGTCACCAGGCCTCCAATACCTGTTGAAACAGGTCGAATTCCCAGAATCGGCGAACCATAATTTACAAATCCGTCAAAATCCACCACCTCAGGTGTGATTTCCAGGTCGATCGTGTATCCGTCATTACCAACTGTCGGAAGCACATCGAGCATAACGCCAGTATTCCTTGTCTCGAACGCGGTCGGTGTTGTCGGTGTGATAATTCCATTTGGAAACTCAAATCCACCCGTAATCGACGGTCCTCCCCCTCCATTGTTCTCATCACCCCCTTCGTTCGCCTGAGGAATTTGCGGAGGGTCAAATTCTGATGGGTAGATAAATTCTCGCACGATATTCACCACGGCCTTCAAGCCGCTCTTCGTGGTCACTTTGGGCGCCGACATCAGATCAATTCCCTTCTTCTGATCTAGAGCGCGGATGACAAGCTGGAATTGGGGGTTAGAA
>JBDNGG010000495.1:0-1752 GCA_041689405.1 Terrimicrobiaceae bacterium
GGCAGGGGCGGAGGAAAATCCCAACCCTGCCATCGACCCATCTCTGCCTGCATTACCATCTGGTTTTTGGAACCAAGGATCATGCACCGGTCATTGCATCTGCGCGGCGTGGCGATTTGCATGCTTTCATGGGTGGTATTGTGTTTTGATCCGTCGCCCCTGCCGGGGCTGATGTCATCATCGGTCGATATTCCAGTGGTTGGCATCACCGGCTAATTTCCGTAAGCCCTCCGGGCTGACAGAGTCGCAACCCCACTGGAAATAGCGAAGAACCAATTCCCTTCACCCGATTCATTAACGACTTACAAATGTGTGCAGTAAATTTGCAGCATGGCCTCCCTCAAACGGTTTGGCGCCGGAACCGCTTTTGCCTCCGACGATAACCCAGTCGATGTCGAAAAGCGGTAATTTGACAGGAGCCCACAATGGCTCGACCGAAAGACTGCGGAACTCGTAATGCCGCTCCTGAGCATAGTCTTTTTCACGGTTTTCAGTAATCACCCCGTGCTTGCTCTCCGCAGGTTGCACACGTCAGCCGATGTGATCATTACCGCTGGCTCGTTGAAAATCCGGGTCACACGGAACATCCGCGGGCGTCAACTTTCCAAGTGTCTAGAATCTGATCTCCACGCGCAATGTGAATTTCCGAGCGGAGATTAACCACCGTGCATACGTGGGCGGGGATAATGCGCAAGATATCTCCCACGGCAGGCGCAGCACCTTCGCTCCAAGTGACGAACCCGTGTTCCTCGCTCAGGTTCGTTACGGTAAGATGGTGATGATCTTGCTCCCGCCCGCATAATCCGGCCCGCGAACGGTCTGAACTAAATACTTTTGAACCCGCATCAATCAGAGCAAGATGATCATCGGGACGGTCAATCACAGTCGTGATAATGCTAAGAGCCGCCTGGTCCCAAGGCAAAATCAGATCGCTTTCACAAAGGCTCAAGTCGCCGAAGACATACGCACCCGGTCGAACCACCTCCACGGCTTCCTTGCCCGCCATGAGAAGCGCTGTCACGCTGCAGCCCGGCCAGAGTGGCAGGTTGCCGCCAATCGCCTCTCGATATTTCATCATGCGGGCATGGATGCCATCCGCAAATGCCTCAAGGTTATCCTCGTCGCGCCGATAGGAATGGCCTTCATGGCCGTAGATGCCGGTTAGCTTCATCCGGGGATGATGCGCGATGAGTTGCCCGAGTTGGCGCGCGTCTTCGAGCGTCCTCACTCCTTCGCGGCCTAATCCGGTGTCTACTCCTAACAGGACCTCCACATCGATTTCTGCTGCTTCGATCACTTTGCCGAGCGCAGCAAGATGCGCTTCGCTTGTCACCGCCAAAATGAGACGATCCAGTTTCCCGCGTAGACTTCGCAACCGTGGTGCCGCATCGAGCCGCACGAGGGAATGAGCGATGAAAATGCAGCGAACGCCGGACGGTAGTAGCGCCTCTGCCTCTCCGATCTTTGCCACAGTGGCCCCGCCGGCTCCTAATTCCAATTGTCGTCGCAGCACGGGCACGAGTTTGTGGGTTTTACAGTGCGGCCACAGCCCGACCCCGGTGTCGTTGCACCGTGACTGCATCTGGCGAAGGTTTTTTTCCATCGCGTCGATATCGATCACGACGGCAGGAGTGGGAAGGTCAGTTACTTTCATAGCGCTTCTTTTCCGATCTGCACAGCGGTGAGTCCGCCATCCACAAAAAGCGTTTGGCCGGTCACGTACGCTGCAGCTTCTGAGCAGAGGAACACACA
>JBDNGG010000496.1:0-1723 GCA_041689405.1 Terrimicrobiaceae bacterium
ATAGTGACCAAGGCGACGCGGCATCTTCGGAGCTTAAAGCGCAGGGGTTCACTCATCAGGAATTAGGTTCTTCGGGCGAAGAATCCGAGCGGGGGGATACGGAGACCGCTGGACTGGACTACATTCCTGCGGCAGGCGCGATGATGCGGGGCGCAGAGGGGTTTGTAACACCAAGCTTCTTTACTTACCCCGTGGGCCTGAATGCGCTGGGTTTGTTGCGGTTTGGCGATGTCAGGGTCGATCACTCGACACTTCACGGAAAAGTTCCGCTGGTAGTCGACGCAGGCGAGAGAAAAGCCGAAGCCATCGCGATTATCGAACGGAACGGCGGGAAAATTCAGCATCCTTAAGAATTAAAAGCGGACTGAGGATATGGTGAGAGCAGAAGTCTCACACTGCGCGGCCCGGCACCATGCGCAGTTTTCCTCACAGCCGTGATAACTCGCGTATCAGCGATTCCTTATTCCTACAATCGCATCGCGAATGAGGTAAAATAGGAAGAGGCTATTGTATTTGATGTAGCGACCAGCGAGCCGGCGAGGCTCTTTCCAGAGTCGGAATACCCACGTTAGCCCGCGTTTTTGCATCCAAGCCGGAGCGTCTTCTTTCGTTTGAGCTAACACATCAAATGCAAATCCAACGGATAGGATTACGCCCGAATCTAGGCAGGATTTGAGTCTTTTAGCGAAAATCTGCTGCTTCGGAGTACCGATGCCGAGCCAAATACAGTCCGGGTCCGCGTTTACAATCGACGATATAATTTCTTCTTCTTCTGAAGGTGAGAAATACCCATTCCTTGCGCCGACGATCTGGAGCGATGGATTGGATTCTTTTACCCGCGCAAGAAGCTTTTCCAAGCAATTTACGGAACCGCCCAAGAAAAAGTGACGCAGCTCCGCGGGGCTATCTTGGAGGCAGCGGCGCGTGAATTCCGGGCCATAAACCCGATCATGCAGCTTCGCGCCGTTTTGATTCATCATCCAAATCAACGGCATGCCATCCGGAATAAAATGATCAACGGTAGAGGTGTTCTCCTGAAATTGGCGATCATGTCGCCGGAGCGTGACGATGTGTGTGTTGCTAAAATCAAGCACCTGGGGCGCAGCACTCGAAGGGCGGCTCCAGACCCATTCGCAGAGGGCTGCGTAGCTAGTCGCCACCAACGGGGTAGTGAGAATGGTGATTTTGGGAAAGCCCATGCCCGCAGTTTTCAGGATCAAGTGGGAAAAGCAATTCGAATGCGGGGAGGTTGCGCCGAGGGAAGAACTGCGGCTTCCTGCTTGGAGAGCGATACAGCTCGGAGAGAAGCGAACGTTGGAAATTTGAATGGAAACTCCATCCGTGAAAATCCGTGCAATCGGTGGTTCCTCTGTATGGGTATTTTTGTTGCTGCGTTTCCGAGAAGTGGGAAAATACTAGGTTTGGTCACCCGCTGGAAGCGCGTGATACTTGTCGAGAAGTTGGAGTAATGCGGACCGCCAGCGGAATTTACAGGTCAAGCGCGTATCGGAGACCTTCTTTGATCTTCTCCAAGAGCTCGGGCGGCATTTGCCCGAGCCTGCGTTCCAAGCGAACGGTTGGAATTGAGGCAATGCCCTGCACATTGACGAAGGAAACTTCGCGCAGGAAGGGCAGCTTGCCTAAATCAACCTCGTATCGGCTTCCCCTGTTCTGCGTCGTTAGCGGAACCTGGATGACCAAAGCGCGAGGCGGGTCTTCATCC
>JBDNGG010000497.1:0-4886 GCA_041689405.1 Terrimicrobiaceae bacterium
GACGAGGAAGTTCGCCCGGACTTCGGATTGCGGTACCACCATGGGACTGCCTTTTGGACCAATAATGATGCCGCTATTCTTTGGTATTTGCGCTTGGGTTTGAACTCATCAAGCGATGCTGTCGGCCTCGGTCAAAGCGCTATTTCTCATGGCATGGCGGACGTGCATCGGCGTAAGGAATTTAAGAAGGCCCATCCCGAGTATTTTGCGTTGCGCGCCGGGAGACGCGTGACAGAGCTGAATCAGCCCTGCCTGTCTTCCGAAGGTCTCTTTCAGGAGCATGTGCGGTACGTAAGGTTTATTTTTGATCATTACGATGTCCCCATGGTTTCGATTTTTCCCGAGGACGGCGCGGTTTATTGTGACTGTCAGGATTGCAAGGCCAAGGCCACACCGGAACGCGGTTGGCAGGGATCTCAATCGAACTATGTCTGGGATTATGTGAATCGGGTGGCGGCGGAGGTTTACAAGACACATCCCAAAAAACTGGTGAGCTCCCTGGCCTATGCAAATTACGTTTTGCCGCCGACAAATTTGGAAAAATTAAGCCCAAATCTGGTCGTCGGCTTTTTGATCTACCGGCAGAACCACTACGACAAGATCAAGGAAGAGGAGACGGACAGCCTGATCAAATCCTGGCGTGAGAAAATGTCTCCCCAGGCGAAGATTTTCGTTTGGTCTCACTATGTGTTCACCAACCCGGGCCGCCCATCGTATGGAATACCGGTATACATGCCGCATGCCATCGCCACGAGTTTGAAAAAGCTGAAGGGCGTGAGTCTCGGAGAGTTTGTCGAGGTGGCAATCGATTTGGAAAAAGGCGGTGGCCTTCACGCACCGATTTTCAATCACTTGAACAGCTATATTTCCTCAAGACTCTATTGGGATGTGGGACAAGACATCAATCAGTTGCTGGATCGCTACTACGCCGGCTTCTATGGCCCGGCGGCGGCTCCTATGAAGACTTTTGTGGAGTTTTGTGAGGCAAACCATGCCTCTCTCACCAGGGATCCGAAAACGACCGAGCGGGCGCTTGAACTCTTTGCCAAGGTGAAAGCTGCGACTGATCCGGGTAATGTTTACGGTGAGCGCATTGCCTTGCTCGAGCAGTTTTTACAGCCAATGTCGGCAGTTAAGGAACGCCTCGAACGTGGACGGGAGAACGTTCCCGAGGTTCGCATTCAGGATAATCCACAGGCTAAGATAACCATTGATGGGAAGTTGGATGAACCGGATTGGACCGCGTTGAACCCATCAGGGGGTCTGGTGGATATCGAGAGCGGCAAACCGGCGACGCAACAAACCACATTCAAGTTCTTCTGGGGCGTGGATTCGCTCTATGTGGGAATCACGTGTCTGGAGAAAAATCCCTCGCGGCTTTCCCGCACTGTCCTGCCCCGCGACGACCGGAGCATTTGGGACTCTGACAATGTGGAACTATTGGTTGAAACGAATTCTCACTCCTATTATCAAATTACGGTTTCCCCGTCCTCCGGAGTCACCGATCTTGACCGGATATCCGGTATTAACTCCGACTGGAACTCCGGTGCCGAGGTTGCCACTTTCATTGGCAAGGGATACTGGAGTGTTGAAATGCGAATTCCCATCGCGGCCCCGGGACATCTTGACCCGCTCAACAATATGGTGGGAACCAAGCCGACGCCCAGTCTCCCCTGGTTTTTTAATATCGGACGGCTCGTCCGCCACAAGGACGGAACGGCGGAACTCTCGGCATTTTCTCCAACCGGCAAGCCAAATTTTGGAGAAGTGGACCGGTTTGCGGAGCTTTACACGGGGTTCACACCGGAGCAGTTGGAGCAGTTGGAGCGGTCAAGAAAAGCGCCTGCTGATCAATAGTCAGCAATGGCCTCATTGCATTTCATGCGTAATACTGGCCCAAGGGCGTGAAGCGCAAAATGCCCGATTGCCTCTCGCTATAAGCTCTCTCTGCCAGACCAGGTTCGCGGAGCACGGTCATGGGCGCTCGAGAAAACGGAGAAATCTCAGGGAATTGTGTCGAACGCAGTGAGCACTACGGTTGGAATCGCAAAGACCATGCTGCTCCGGGCGTCACCGACCAGGAATTTGTAGTAGAAGAAATAGAACAGCGCGGCTCCGACGTAACCGCAGAAGGATCACGTCGGTATGATCAAGACTCCACGATCCACGGGCCGGTTTGCAGACGAGGCGAGATCGGAGAATCGAAAGAAGGTCAGGCGAGCTTCCCCGTTTTCAGCACTGAGCCGCGTCCAATAACGGTAAGCACGATAATGAAAGTAATAAGCTATAGACATGAATACGAGGATCCAAACATTCAGGAACCGGTAGGCTGCCGGTTCATCGGGTGCAAACCACGTTTTCACAACATCGATACACACCCGTCGCGTAACGCATCAGTAACGGCTCCAGAGAGGGTCGCGCTTCGGGGTGGTGTCCGATCTTTTGTCACGCGAATCCAATCAAATTTCAGTAAGTGATATAAAGCTTTTTATTTATGGAGGAAAGTGGAACATACAAGATCAAAAAATTCGATTGTTTCACTTTGGCGTTGACCCTCAACGACCCCGCTATATTGCCCCCAAAGCAACTTCGTGATGATGATTGACGCTTCAGCAAACGCGAATACAAATCTAACTTAACTTTATGATAAAGCACCGACTCACCCAGCTTCTCGATCAAATTCTAGTCACTCACTCCCCTCCCGGAGACGAAGGAGAGATCGATCAACTTCTTCTCGAATGGTTTCAAAAACCCTGCGACAACGTGTACCGAGACGACTTTGGCAATATCATCGGCGTCCAGCGGGGGAAAACCCGCGAAAACCCGTTGAAGATCATCGCACACAAGGATGAGATCGCTTTTGTTGTTAAAAAAATCGAGGTGAATGGGACGATAAAACTTGCCACGTGCGGAAGCATCTTTCCATGGAAAATCGGCGAAGTTCCGGTCGATATTTTGGGACGCAAGCAAATCATTAAGGGGATTCTTTCGATGGGTTCGCTCCATACTTCTCCTGGCGGCCATCCTGTGCGGGAATTTCTGGAAAAAAGAACCGTCCTGATCAACGACGTTTATCTCACCACGTTACTCACTGCGGAACAACTCAGAAACGAGGGGGTGTACCCGGGAACCCGTGTCGTGATTGCCAGAGAGTTCAAGCGACCTCTCTATTTTGGAGACGATGGAGTAGCCGGGTATCATCTGGATGACAAACTGGCCATTGCGATCATGCAATGCGCCATGGAAGATTTGCGCGAGGCCAACACCATCCTGGAGCGTGATGTCTTCTACATAGCAAGTTCAATGGAGGAAACCGGCTCCCAAGGCGCGATCTTCGCAGCCCGGAACATTCCAGGTCTTTGTACTGTCGGCCTGGAAATCGGGCCGGTTGCAGAAGAGTACGGAATACAGCTCAACGAAAAACCCGTGTTATGGTGCGGCCCGGGCTCCTCCTACCATAAGGCAAGGACTGATGCACTGATCGATTTGGCGGAGGAGTTGGGATTCGGGGCACAACCGGCATGTCTGTGGGGAGCGGGATCGGATTCGGCTAAAATCCACTCCGCAGGGCTTGCTGCTGAGTCCATCTGCCTGGCGTTTCCTTGTGACAACACACACGGCTATGAAGTCGCAACCTTATCGGGGTGCATGAACACGGGAATCCTTTTAGTGGAGGCAATCCGCAGGAATCTCATATGATTGCCGGCCCGGTGGACGCTGTGATCTTCGCCAACGGTTTCGACTGGAACCGCTGGATCGCACCGCGCACGCCGCGATTCACCCCGTCCCGCTTCACCTGGGTGTCCGTCCGGTTCCGGCGGGCGGAGGCGGGCTTCTCTATAGGCTGCACAAACATCTCAGCCGCAAACCCGGTGTTCTTAATCACGGTAAAACCACCGATGGCCTTACCGCGCGCGGCGCGCTGGGCTGGACGCTTGCCGTCCTTTTCACCGGGTTCTACGTGATGCTGTATTGGTTTCCCGGAATGCTCGGCGGGCTGATCCGTTTGCACGATCGGGCGCATCTCCGATAAGTGCAAAAAAAGAAAAAGCTGAACTACATTTTGAATTGAGAGCAAAAAGGGGCCATGCAATGGCCGATCACAGTTCAGGGGCGCGAAGTGGATGAGGAAAAGGCGCGCTGGCTCTCCGGCTGGATTGCCGAGCATTGACACCGGAGTCGACGCAGGTTGGCCGGTGAGTTGTGCGTGTTGTGGGATTGGCGGGATGGAAGCGGACGGGCGAAAGATTTGGCCGCCCGCAGCTTTCTGCTCAAGATGGAAGAGAGCGGATGGATTGTTCTGCGGCCATTGCGGGAAGTTTATCGCAAGCCTCGAGCAGGCATTCGAGTATGCGCGAGCATCCCGCAAGAAGGGAGATTGGAAGCAGGTTTTTAGGAAGTGGGGCCAGCGAGCTTGGAGGTTGTGCGAGCCGGGACTGAGGCGCATACCACCTCCCAAGCTGCAGGAGCAATCCTTCAGTCTGGTCATCATGATCGACGGGTGGATGGTTCGCCAGCGAGGGGTGGACTGGGGTGTTAAGTCCGAAGCACCGACCTTGGAAAGAGTCTTCACCCCGATAGCCCCGAACTGGCCGCCGCTTAAGCCGGGATTGGCAGACTCAATACGGCCATCCCATCCACATTTAGCCAGCAACGCTGTGATTGCTTTGGAGTCAAGCAACCAAGCTCCCGTATCCACCATCGCCAGGTGGTCCGCCGAGTGCATCCGGATGACTTCCGCGCTCGGTTTCTGTTTGAAAAACCCGAGGGATTGGTCGCCCGTGCGGGGCGTGAAAAAGACACCAAAATGCGATGCCATTTCCGGGCTGACCCACATCCCAAGCCCGATCACGTCCGCATCGGGAAACGGAGGAAGTATTTCATCA
>JBDNGG010000498.1:0-5935 GCA_041689405.1 Terrimicrobiaceae bacterium
TCCTGGCCAATACAGAGCCATCGCTTTAAAGTGGAAAGAGTAGCTCGATAAACCCAACAAAATGGAATTGGAGCAAATGACCTAATGTTAGGCAGATGTTCATGGGTGCGCACGGAAAAGGAGAGTGCCGCCCCGAGGAAATCAGTTTCCCGGTTTAAATCATGGCGCAACTTTGGCGGTATGCCCTCGGGGACAATTTTTGCTGCCGCTTGAAAAGCCGGGAAAAGTGGAAGGGATCCTCGAAGCCGACCTGCTCGCCAATTTCACGGATGGAAAGCGAGGTCGTGCGCAGCAGTCGCCCGGCCTTGCTGACCCGGCAGGCGGTGACCCACTGTCCGGGTGAAAGCGATTCGGCAGCGCGGAATTGGCGGTGAACGCTTGCGGCACTGCATCCGCCAACCTTGGCAAGACTTGCGATGGTGATCGGCCCGTCCAGGCGGTTGAGGACATATTCCTGCATGCGGCGAAGCGATCCCGGGCGGGCGGGCGACACCTGCGCGGAACCCGCGAGATTCTCCCTGATTTCATGCAGCAACAGCGCGACCAGCTCACAGGTCATCGGTCTTGAAAGCGGTGCACGCAGGAACCTCTCGACGATGTAGGCCGCAAGGCGCGCAAGGGGATCCCCCGAATGGTTGAATCGCCCGGAGACAACCCCCTCGAGCCCCGGCCATGAACCATCCCGCCTGAACGCGCTGTTCGCCATCGGGTCGGAGGGTTGGTGGGCCACTTGATAGACCAGCGGCGCGATTTTTGAATGACACGGAATGACATGTGCGCCCGCCACCAGGAATGGCGTGTCGGTTGAGGCCTCGTAAACAATCTCATGCCTCCAGGGCAGCAGGAGCCAGTCGTCTGGATGGAACTCGCGCCAGACACCGTTCACCCGCAGCCTGCCCCATCCGGAAATGCACCAGAGGAACATGCGGCTCTCCACACGCGCACGCACGGCACGCTCGCCGGGACCGAACTGGAACCAGTTTGCAAGCAACAGCACCGGGCTTGTTCCGCGTATCTCTCGATCTTTTATTGTGAGAGTTATATCCATGTTTTTGAGATCTGGCTATGGTGGCTTTTTGTAAATTGTTGTCTGCTGAACGATATGAACGACACCGTTTCCTCCAGCAGAAAATTTCTCTTCACCGATTCGTCCCCATTTCTTGGCAATGCGGACGCATTGAAGGCCCGGGCCCAGGAAGATGGGTTTCTTTTTTTCAAACATTTCCTCCCGCGCGAGGAAATTCTGGAGTTGAGGGAAGCGATGTTGGAGGTCGTTGGTCGGCACGGGTGGCGTGAGCCAGAACAGGATCGTTTCGGCGGACGCATCAACCTGGAAGCCATCAACCGCGTACCCGATGACTTGATGCGCGCGGATATCGGCGTGAGTGCGGCCGCCTATGCGGATGCGATGCGGATCGAGTTCCTCCACGCGATGCCCCATCATCCGAAGTTGCTGGAATTTTATCGCCGCCTTTTCGGGCGCGAGGTGCTGGTGCATCCCCGCCATATCGCGCGGATGATCACTGGGCACCGCGTGATGTCGCCCACGCCGCCGCACCAGGATTTTCCTCTCATTCAGGGAACTCCCAACACCTGGACCTGCTGGATTCCGCTCGGGGATTGTCCCCGAACACACGGCGGTCTGAGCATTCTGAAAGGCTCTCACCGGAAGGGTTACCTGCCCATTCAACCTTCCAAAGGTGCCGGCGGGATCGCCGTCCCTCTTTGTCCGGAAGAGGTGGAATGGGCCGAGGGCGACTACGAGGCCGGCGACATCATCACGTTTCCGAGCTACACGATTCACAAGGGGCTCCGCTGCGAAGACCGCTCACTGATCCGGCTTTCCCTCGACGTGCGCTTTCAACCCGCTGACGAGCCGGTGGAGCAGCGGTCCTTGCTTCCGCACTGCGACAGCACATGGGAAGAACTCTATCGCGGCTGGAAACGTGAAGACCTCCAATACTACTGGCAGAAATCCGACCCTCGCCTTGTCCCCTGGGACGACAGCCTCATGCAGCCCGGAAGACGCATTTGCTGAGCAAGAAAAATGATGAAAACAACCCGGTCTTCGCGGGAGCGCGTGCCGCGCACATTCCGCCATGCGCAGAGCTTCGTGTTTGCACCGAATGTTACGACTTGGTCGCCCGTAGCTGTGAACGTGTTCGGGAAACTTAAATCCGAGCATGAGCAAATTGCCACTGAAAATCTCCGCACATCCGCTCATGGATGAAGCGGAAGCCCAATAAGCCAGATTCAGGTTTCAGCGTTTCAACGTTCCAGGTTCTTCTCGTTGCCTTTACGGCAGTTACCTTCGACAATTATTCGACATTTTTATGAAAACTCTTCCTCCATCCCTTCACCTTGCCGTCGGTTCCACCGTGAGCCGACCGGGCGACATTGCCGGCAACCTGAACCAGATTGCGCAGTTCGCAGAGATTGCCGGACGCGACGGCGTCGATTTACTGCTCACACCTGAAATGAGCGTCTCGGGATATGGAAACTATCCGGACGTGCTCGCCACGGCGGAGCGGGCCGGGGAGGGGGAGATTTATCGCGGCTTGGCCCGGATCGCGCGCGAGTTTCAGGTGGTCCTAGCGGCTGGATTCGTCGAGGCCAGCGGGGAGAAGCGTCACCTCGCGCACTACGTCGTCTATCCCGACGGGACGTTTGTCGTCCAGCGCAAGCACCGGGTGACTCCCACCGAGCGGCCCCTCGATCCGGCGCGCCCCCTGATCCCCGAATCGCCGCAGGATGATTGTGGGCAGCCGGCCGATCTGGATTTGCAAGTCTTCGAGGTGCGCGGCGTGCGGTGCGGAATTCTGATCTGCGCCGACCATGGCATCACGGATATCTATCGCCGGTTCGCTGCGGAAAACATCGGCCTGATGCTCTGCCCGTGCGGGGCCGGCGGGGTTCGCGAGGAACGGATGGCGCTGTCCGAACTCGGCACAGCCGAGGGACGCGCCCGGTATCTGGAACTTCTCAAGGGTCTGTTTTTTCCAGGAAACGCATTCATTCTGGCCAACTGCATCGAGCATGGAATCGCGTTTGCCGAGGTCAATCAAGGCGGTTACGATGGACGTCACCACTACCACGCGGGTCATGGCATGATCATCAATCCGTTCGGCGAAGTGCTCGGGTTCCTGCATGGAATCCCCGTGCTCGAACGACAGCGCCCGCTCTATGCCCACGCCCAGGTTGACTTTGCGGATCAGGTGTAAATCACTCCCACCCCGACAAAGCCAACAGGTGTTTATCTTGAAATCTTGCAACATGGATGCAATATTTCAAGATATGATCCTGCGGAATGCTTATCAAAAAGAGCTTGAACGGGCCTTGGGGAGGAATCCGGTGGTGGCGTTGATTGGTCCGCGGCCGTGTGGGAAAACCACGCTGGAGCGCCAGATTCTGCCCGCCGGGCATTCGAATTATTTTGATCTGGAGGACCCGGTGGTGGCGGGCTTGATGGAGAATCCGATGACCACATTGGCGGGGCTTCGGGGATTGGTGGTGGTGGATGAGGCGCAGCGTGAGCCGCGGTTGTTTCCGGTTCTGCGAGTGCTGGCCGACCGTCCGGAAAACCCCGCGACATTTTTGATTTTGGGAAGCGCGTCGCCGGAGTTGTCGCGCCAGAGTGCGGAGTCGCTGGCCGGACGGGTCGAGATCATCGAGATGCAGGGGTTCAGCGTCGAGGAGGCGGGAGGCGAGGATCCGCTCTGGCAACGGGGGGGATTTCCCCGTTCTTTTTTGGCGGCGAATGACACCAACAGCTTCGACTGGCGGAGGAACTTCATCCGCACTTTTCTGGAGCGGGATTTGGCGGCCCTGGGGTTTGGCATGTCGCCGGCGGTGATGGGCCGGTTCTGGACGATGCTGGCGCACTACCACGGGCAGGTTTGGAATGGCAGCGAGATCGCTGCGTCCATGGGGATCGCGCCCAATACGGCGCGCACTTACCTCGATGAGCTTGAATAGACATTCATGATCCGTCGCCTGCTCCCGTGGCAGGCAAACCTCGGCAAGCGCCTCGTCAAAACGCCAAAAATCTACTTTCGAGATTCTGGGATTTTCCATGCGCTCAGCGGCATCCGCTCGCCGGCAGACCTGCTCACCCATCCCAAGCTTGGCGCATCGTGGGAGGGGTTTGCGCTGGAGGAAATCCTGCGCGCGTTTCGGCCGGAGGAGGCGTATTTTTATGCAGTCTACAGCAGTTGCGAACTCGACCTCGTGATGTTTCTTAATGGCAGGAAAGTCGGCGTGGAGTTCAAGCGCGCCGACGCCCCCGCGATGACCCGCTCGATGCGGACCGCCCTTGCGGACCTTGACCTGGACGAGCTCTGGGTCGTCTATCCCGGAACGCGCACGTACCCGCTCGGAGAAAAAATCACCGTGCGGCCGCTGGTTGACTGTCTCCGGTCAGCGGAGGAAGCCGCGGATCATCCGTAAAGCGTGATCTGCCCGGGCGGTTGAACCGGGCGAAAACGCCAGTTGGAATCATGGGTGTATTCGGGCGAGTCAACCCGGTCGGCAAAATTTTTGCGTCCGGTGAATTGGTCCGGGGAAACGACGTGGCGGTCTCCGTCAATGTGGTGGTGGGGTCCGAACCGGTTGTAGGTGCTGGGCACGAGTTCCAAGGACAGACGATGCTCGCCTTCGGCCAGTTCGCCGGGCAGCGGCACGCTCCAATCCGGTCCCCAGATCCAGCCAAGGCCGGTTCCGTCGAGTGTCACCCGCGCCGCATCGGCTGCTGCCGTGGCGAAGGAAATTCTCGTCCCTGCCGGCAGGCGGCGGGACACGGTGAACGTTCCCTGCACAGTGAGCGGCTCGCGTGCGAATGGCCAGCCTTCCGCGACCCGCTCCGCGTCAGGAGCGCCCTGTGTGAGCGGTTCAACGATCCATGGCCCGCCAGTGCGGAGCATTCCGTCCGATCCCGCCGTCCAGGGCGAGCGGCTGCGAACACAAAATGATCCGTGCAGCCAGACAAACAAAGGTCCGGGATCATCGCCGACAGGATAAAAACGCACCTCATGCCGTCCCTCGCCGAGGGGCGGAAGGGAGACACGGCTGCCTTCTTCGGAGGGTTCTAATGCCAGCGGAGTGCCGTCCAATTCCGCGCGTTGGATATCGTCCGCGAACTCGATCGTCCATGCACCGTGCGCGGCTGCCTCGAAAGCGCACACCCATGCGCCGCCTGCCTCGCGGGCCGGTTCGAGCAGCAGGTCGTTCTCTGTCGCCGCCGCACTCTCCCACCGGATCGGCACGATGTCCGTCGCCCCGGACGGGGCGGCAGGTTGGACAACCGGCGCGACTTCGCCGGGCGTGAGCACCTGGCCGCCGTTCTCCGCCAACTCGCGCAGCATTCGTTGTCCTTCTGCTCCGAGTCGGCAACCTTCAGCAAGCACCACGGTCGTGTAGGCATGCTTGCCGACGAATAGGCGACCGCCCTCGACGCGTCCCGCATCCTCCAGGCTGCGCTCATCGGCAAAATGGTGCCGGGCCGGCAGGCGTTCCAGAAGCTCCAGCAGCGAGTTATTCAGTCGGGAAGCGGCGGTGTCGGGATGGGTGGAGCAATCGTGAATATTGCTGAGCGGAAGAGACCATGGCTCGTAACCGGCCATGATGCCCCGATAGGGCGCGACGACGAGGGTGTCGGCATCGGCCACGGCGGACGCATCGGTCGTCTCGCGGATCCGGCGGAGGACGTTGGCGTAGGCGGGCCGCCAGTTCAGGCCGTTGGGATTGGCGGGCGGCCAGTCGCGAATCGCGTGCGAGTTGAGCCGGTATTGGCAGAGGTGGATCACAATATCCGTCGCGCCATTGTTCGAGAGCCACAGACAGAACCGCTCAAAATCCTCAGGTTTGCTCCCCCAGCCGCCGCCGCCCATGGCTTCTGCCATCACGCGGCCGCTGCCGAACTGACGCGCGGCGGAGGCCA
>JBDNGG010000499.1:0-1684 GCA_041689405.1 Terrimicrobiaceae bacterium
GATTCGGTGGGTCGGATTATGGAGCCGCCGATTGCGGTCTTTCGTCCTGAGCAAACGGTGGAACAAACCATCGAAGCTTTGCGACCGATGGTGCAGAAGGCATTTATCACCTACGGCTTTGTCACGAAGCCTGATGGTCACCTGGTAGGCGTCATCACGATGCGGGATCTTTTGTTCTCCGACAAAACAAAGCGCCTCGAAGAAGTGATGCTTACGAACGTGTTTGCGCTCACGGCGCAATCCCCGCTGCTCGACGCGATGAAGCTCACGCTCGACAAGCATTATCCGATTTACCCCGTGGTTGATGCGGGAGGGAAACTGGTCGGTCTGGTTCGCGGCCAGCAAATGTTTGAGCAGCAGACCATCGAACTCAGCGCCCAAGCGGGTAGCATGGTCGGTGTTGAGAAAGAGGAACGGCTTTCCACCCCGTGGAAGCGAAGCCTCATGTATCGGCATCCTTGGCTGCAATTGAATCTCTTAACGGCGTTCGTTGCGGCAGCCGTGGTTGGCTTCTTTGAGGGAACCCTGGAGCAAATCGTTCTGCTGGCCGTCTTTCTTCCAGTCCTTGCCGGGCAGTCCGGCAACACCGGTTGTCAATCCTTGGCCGTCACACTCCGCGCCATGACACTCGGCGAGTTGAAGCCAGGGCAAGCTGTGCCGGCGATGTTCAAGGAAGCGGTGCTTGGATTCTTCAATGGGGCATTGGTCGGTATCACTGCCGGATTGGGAATGTTCGCCTACGCCGCTTCTCAGAATAACGATAAGGCTCTCGGACTCGCAATCGTGACGTGGTTGGCCATGGTGTTTGCCTGTGTCGTCAGCGGTGTGGCTGGAGTGATCGTCCCTACGACGTTGAAGCGATTTGGAGCGGACCCGGCCACGGCATCGAGCATCTTCCTAACGACCGCGACGGACGTCGTCAGCATGGGAGCATTTCTGGGACTGGCAACCTTGCTGCTGCTCTAATCAATCGCAGTGAAAGACGGGTTCCATTTCTGCCCACCACTCATCGACTGAAACATCAGGCAACGGCTTTTGACAAGGTTTGCAAACAGCCCACCATTGCTGCGTCACAGGATCGGCTGCAATCGCCGCCATATCCCCCGCAAAGTCTTCGCCAACATATTCAAAATAACTGAATAGATAATATTCTCCGTCGGGAAGTCGGCGGAGAAAGATCGAATAGTTGCGAATGTTGTTGGTCCGAATGGTATCGAGCACCCCCGGCCAGACCTCGCGATGCAATTGTTTGTATTCTTCGAGCTTCTCGGCCCGGAGCCCCAGCACATTGCCATGACGTTGAATATTCATTTGATCCCGGAAGGATAATGCGATGAGACCGCGGGAATCAACTGCGGATCATGATTCTCACTTGATCGCCGGGAGTTCTACCCGGGCCAGAGTGCCCCCATGCCGGCCTGATCGGAGCTCAATGGAGCCCGCCGTGCAGGAGCACCGTTTCGCGCACGAAACAGAGGCCCAAACCGGTGCTTTTTTAACCAGTCGCCGGACGGGGAAGCGAATAAAACCGCTCAAAAACACGCGCTGCAGCATAGTCGGGAATTCCCGGGCCTTCATCTTCGATTTCGATGGTAACGCGGGCACTTTCTTCGCGAGCGCGGATCCAGATCGATTTTTCCATCGGCGAAAAATCGACCGCATTTTGTAGCAGGTTGGCGAATGC
>JBDNGG010000500.1:0-2839 GCA_041689405.1 Terrimicrobiaceae bacterium
GATCGGTGTGTTTCGGCGGTTTTGACGCTGATTCCCAAGGTTGTCGCCACTTCCTTATTACTTTTTCCTTCCGCCAGCAATTGAACGGTCTCGCGCTCACGCGCCGTGAGAGCCGTGCCTTCATCCGGGTCATTTGCGTCCGACTGCGCGGATCCATGTAAGAATTTATCGAAAATATGATCCCCGACCTGAGCGCTGAAAAACCGGCGACCGTCGGCGATTGTGCGCACAGCCGTGATGAGCAATTTGCCCGCATCAGACTTGAGGAGGTATCCATTCGCCCCGGCTTGGAATACCTCCAATACAAGACGCTCGGTATCGTGCATCGAAAAAATTAAGATCTTTGTGGCAGGCAATAGTTTCCGAATCTGCCGGGCGGCATCAATGCCATTGAGCTCGGGCATTGCGATATCCAAAATCGCTATCGTCGGTTTATGTTTTTCAGCGAGCTTGACCGCCTCCCGGCCGTTCGTCGCCTGAGCACAGACCGTCCAACCTTCTTCACGGGCCAGCATAGCAGCCATGCCATCTCTGACGACCTCATGGTCGTCAGCAATCAAAATTCGAAACTCACTCATACATCCAGGGAAACCAGCGGTAATTTGACGCGAATTATTGTCCCCGTCGAGCCGCTTTGTATTTCGAACGTGCCTTGCAATTGCTTAACACGCTCGCGCATCCCCAGAAGCCCCACCCCAAGCGATGGGACGGAGGCATCAAAGGCCGCCAGACGATCCGGGTCAATGCCCGAGCCGTCGTCTTCGATTTCCAAAACGATTGAGTTGTTATTGCGATACAAACGCACCCAGGAATGCCTGCAGGACGAGTGGCGATGGATATTGTTAAAACTTTCTTGTACGATCCGGTAGAGCGCTGTCTCGATGGGTATCGGCGCACGGGAGATGGATTCGTCGAGCGCGGTTTCGACGGTTAATCCGGTGCGTCGTGAGAACCCATCGACAAACCACTTGGTCGCAAAAACCAACCCCATCTCGTCCAGGAGCGGCGGATGCAGCAGATAAGACATCGTACGGATTTCCGTGCAGCTTTGGTCTAAAAGACTGCGACATTCTCCGATGAGCCTGGGAACATCCTCCACTGCTTCCGGGATGCTGGCCTCGAGCAAGGTCAGGGTCATCTGAAGAGCACTTAGGTTTTGACCGGTGGAATCGTGTAACTCCCGCGCGATCCGCCGCCGCTCGTCATCCTGCAGCGTTAGCAGCCGTGCCGAAAGTGTGCGCAATCTGTCATCTGAGCGCCGACGATCCGTGACGTCGCGCAGGTTCCATTGCGTAAGCAGACGGCCTTCCGAAACAGACGACGCCACGACCACATCCACAAAGATCGCGATCCCGCCAGCCTTTACCAAGGGAACCGCATGCGCTTCACGCACATCGCGTTTCTCCCGGCGAGTAGCCGGTCGGCTTATCAAATGGTGCAGCGCGGACACTGGCTCAACGACACCAAATCGATTTCCCACGAGATGCTCCCTGCCAAATCCAATAAGCGCACACAGGCTTGGGTTCACGTCGAGTATGATCTCTGACGCACCATCCATGATAATGATCCCATCCCAGTCATTTTCGAAGAGCGCGCGATAGCGGAACTCCGACTCCTGCAAGCGCTGCTGCGCGATACGGCGCTCGGTCATATCGTGAAACAGATCCTGGATTTCGACCAATTGCCCCTGATCATCGAATACTCCAACACTCGACCGCATAAACCACAGGGTCTCCTGTTTATCTCTCGACAAGGCAATTTCTGAGGTCCTTCTCGTGGATGAGGCCGAGAGGACCGGCAGCAACGTCCCCGCTCCGGCGATGCTACCGGAGAGCAGGGACTGGATAGAAAGACCTGCAGATTCCGGGGGATCGAACATTGAGAAAAACTGGAGGAATGCAGGATTTGCGAACGTGAGCGTGCCCTCTGGAGTATAACGGCAGATGAGATCGACTTGGCTCTCGACCACTGCCCGATAACGCTTTTGCGTCTCTGCGAGGGAGGTTGCCATCTCCTCGATCTTTCCGGATAGAAGAGCAATTTCGTCGCCGCCAGGGAGCTTGAGGCGGAATGGGGGTGACGAAAACGATCCTGCTGCTTCCACCCCCCGCTGTAGCTTCCGGATTGGAGAGAGCACCGTCCGATCCAATCCAAAAAATACGAATAAAAATAAAACGCCCGCACAGATAGCGAACGCCACAAGGAAAACCCGTATCATCCGCTCCCCAACAACGTAAATTGTGCGCGGACTGGTAAGCTTGGCGATGAAAGCCGGACGGCCTTGGAGGTCTCGCTCGATCAGATACGCTGCGATTGACTGATCATCAATCACCGCAACAGCGGGACCGCCGGAGGTAAGCAGTATCTCGCGGATGCTATCCCAATCTTCGCCATCGCGCTCTCCGGTCAGAGGCAAAAGCTGTAGTTGAAACTCTGCGGCACGCTCGACACGATCTATCTCCTCAAGGCCAAAATAAGTCCCGCCAATGATTGTACCACGCACAGGCCCCTCGCGACGGCTGGTGAGGATCGGAAAGGCTGCTATGGAGCAGACTCGCGAGTTGAGGAGCATCTGACCTGCCGAGTGCCGATTCGGATCCGTTTGCGGAAAATACCCCATCTCTCCAAGCCTGGCGACATCGGCCGGGGCCACAGGGATCAAATTTCCCCGAATGGGATCTAGTTGCCAGCCATCGACGAGTCCTCCCTTGTTATCGACGATTATTAAAAAACTCAGACCGAGATTCTTGAATCCTGCGGCTGAAATGTTTGCATCCGCAAAATCCGGTGAGCGCGTCTCGACAAAGTTATAGAGTTCATCCCACGATGCCCAATCGCC
>JBDNGG010000501.1:0-3817 GCA_041689405.1 Terrimicrobiaceae bacterium
ACCGTGGCCGGGCTCATCGTGGCCATTCCGGCGCTCTTTATCTACAGCTACCTGGCCAGTCGCATTCGCGACGTCATCAACGAAATGCAGGTCTTTATCAACGAGTTCGTGACCAAGATTGCGGAATTTTATCCACCGCCCGCGGAAGTGCCCGTGCCCGTGGTAAAGGTGTCGGAAACCCATGTTTCGAGCGGAGTTTAAAAGGGGAAATCCATGCAAGTAGAAGCTGAAAAAAGATACGACGACATCAACGTCACACCGATGGTGGATCTCTATCTGGTGTTGCTGTTGATTTTTATCATCATGACCACGGCAGGGGTGCAAGGAACCAAGGTGGACCTACCCAAATCTTCGGCGAAACCGGCAGATTTGAGTGCACCCAAAAGCCGGGCGATCACGGTCAATAACGAGGGAAAAATCTTCCTCGATACGATACCGGTGACACTTGCCGAATTAGAAGAACGGCTCCAGCAACAAAAAAGCGCTACGCCCGAGTTCCCAATCGTGGTGCGCGGAGACCGGCAAACGCAGTATCAAGGTATCATGGATGTGCTCGACGTCTGCGGGCGTTTGGGGATCTCGCAGGTTGGATTGGCGACGGTGTCGCCCGGAAAGTAATCGCATGATCGAAGACGACGAGGACGAGCGCGGATTTTTTGCCCGACACCGGATGCTGATCGTGATGATCAGCCTATTGGTCGTTGGCGTTGGAATCTGGATGGCATTCTTTGGCAAATCCGAGCCGAAGAAGCGCAGCACCTCGTCCGTTGTCAATATCACCCTCCCGCCGCCAACCCCGCTGCCGACTCCGGTCCCCACTCCGCCGCCGCAGCAGGAGCCTGTTGAGCGGCCCGAAAGTCCCGACACGCCTGAATTTGTCGAAGAAACCCAGCCCGACTCGCCGCCCGAGCCGCAAGAAGCGCCACCGGCCGAGACGCTCGGATCCAATATCCAGGGAGACGGGCCAGCGGATGGATTTGGGCTCACCGGCCGCGGAGGCAGCGGGCTCATCGGAGGCACCGGCACGGGTAGGGGAGCAGGCGGCAGCGGAAGCAAATACGGCGCTTACGCAGGCAAGGTGCAGCGAGCCGTGGCTGATGCATTGCGCACTCACAAGAAAACCAAGGTGGCGTCCTTGAGCCTCGAAGTGCGGGTCTGGGCCGATGCGACCGGGAGGATCACCCGCGTGCGCCTTGCACAATCCACCGGCGACCCGGAGCTCGACCGTGCCATCAGCGAAGAAGCGCTCGCCAATTTACAACTTCCCGACATGCCTCCAGCAGACATGCCGATGCCCATCGTCATGCGCATCACGGCCCAGCGACCCAACTAAAAAACCATGGTATTCAGACCTATAATCCTCATTGCCACCACCGCGTTGATCGCACTGAACGTTCGAGCGCAGGACGTGCAGATCACCCAAACCGAAGGCAAGAACCGCATGCTCATTGCCGCAGCCAGCCCTCAGGAGCCCGAAGGCAGCCCGAAGGCTCCGCCTGCGCCTGGCCTGCCTGAGCGCATTGAAGCGGTTCCCGAAGCCCCATTTGAGGAACCCCAGGCGATCCTTCCCGTCGAGCGTATTGCCACGCCAGAGCCCACCACACAGCGCGAGCTTCCCATCAATAACATGATGGATGAAGACCCGACCATGGACCAGGAGGCCAACGAAGCCAGTAGTCCCGTGATCGAGGAAGCTCCCGCAACGGGTTCCGAAAGCCTGCCCGTCGAACAAACAACCGGCACAGACGAACTGACGCTCAGCCCGGATATTGCCCAAAGCCCCTCACAGAGCGTAACCGTCAATTTGATCAACGCGTTGGTCAAGCGCGGGATCCTCGAGAAGGCGGAGGCGCAGGAAATGATCCGAATGGCCGAGGCGGAGGCCGAGGTGGCCCGTGCGCAATCTCAAGCCGAGATGTTTGCCATCGCGCAAATAGCGGCCAACGAAGCCGCTGCGCAACAATCGCAGATCGAGCAGGCGATATCAGCCCCGACCGAAGACGATGTGCGGGTGACCTACATCCCGGAACCGGTGCGCACGCAAATCAAAGAAGATATCAAAGTTGAACTCATTAACGAAAGCCGGCGTGGCGCATTTGCATCGATCAATCCGATTATTCCCGCATGGGTGCCGATGCTCAAACCGTTTGGCGATCTGCGCGTGCGCTTTGAGGGGATTACTTATCCGACCGGTAACGACGTGACGGGGGCATTCCCGAACTTCAACGCCATCAATACCGGCTCGCCATTCGACGTGAGCGGTAATCAGTTTGCGCCACAGCTCAACGCGGACCAAGACCGCTACCGGTTCAGACTGCGCGCGCGGGCCGGAGTTGAAGTTAACCTGCCGGAGAATTTCACGCTTGGAATGCGTATCGCGACCGGCAATGACAACAGCCCGGTGAGCACCAATCAGACCCTGGGAGGCGCCAGTGGTCAGGGGGGTAACTTCAGTAAGTATGCCATCTGGATCGACCGTGCGTTCCTGCAATACGAAGTCGGGAATGACCCCAACAAGAAGCTCAAGATATGGGCCGGACGTTTTGACAATCCGTTTTTCTCGACCCCTGCCGTTTGGGATGACGACCTTGGGTTCGACGGCGTTGCAGCCAGTGGACGCTACGAAATCCTGCGCGGGTTCACACCATTCATCACGGGTGGAGCTTTCCCGGTTTACAACACCGACCTGAACTTCTCCTCCAACCAGCCGACCAAAATCCAGAGCTTCGACAAATACCTCTTTGCCGTGCAGGGCGGCACCGATTGGCGCATCACTGATGATATTAAGCTCAAAGTAGCCAGTGCCTACTACTACTTCCAAAACATTGAGGGTAAGCTGTCGAGCCCGTTTACCCCGCTCACGAGCAGCGACGCAGGGGACACCGACGCGAGCCGTCCTTCGTTTGCTCAAAAGGGAAATACTTACTTCCCGATCCGCAATATCGTGCCGGACGCCAGCAATGACTTCGGTGCCATCAACCAATTCCAGTACTACGGACTGGCCACCAAGTTCGAAAACCTCGCGTTCACTGGACGACTGGATTACGACGGGTTCGAGCCCATCCAGATCTCGCTCATCGGTGAGGTGATTCAAAACCTTGCGTTCAACCAGAGCGACATCAACGCGGTTGCCGTCAATAACCGCAGCGGTATTGATGACACGCTTTCCGATGACATCGGCGATTTCGAAGGCAGCGGGTTGGCTTGGCTCGTGGAGCTGCGCGCTGGACACGCGGTCCTGCAAAAACGCTGGGACTGGAATGTTGGGTTTGGCTACCGCTGGATCGGATCCGACGCCGTGGTGGACGGGTTTAACGACAGTGACTTCGGCCTCGGCGGCACCAACCTGCAAGGGTTCACGGTGGGCGGTGCGCTGGCTGTTTCGCCGAACGTCTGGTTCGGTGCCCGCTGGATGGGTGCCGATAGCATCGCCGGTCCTCAATACAACGTGAACATCATCCAAATCGACCTCAACGCCCGGTTCTAGCCCATGAAACGCCTTATCCTTGTTATTTTTATCAGCCTGATTGCTCTGCCGTTCATCGGCCACGCCCAAGAGGAGCAGGACGAAGTTACCACAAAACTTCGCGAAAGCTTGCGCAGCACCGTGCTGCAAGTCCGCGACCTGCAAGGGCAACTCGCCACGCTCCAGGCGGCCGCCATCGTTACGGACCAGGAAGTCGCCAAGCTCACTGCGGACCTCAAAAAAGTGAATGCCGATCTGATTGCCGAGCGCAACACTTCTGCCAACACCGCTTCCACACTCACCACCAAGATCACTGACCTCGAAGGTGATCTGGCCGACAAAACCGCCGCC
>JBDNGG010000502.1:0-3969 GCA_041689405.1 Terrimicrobiaceae bacterium
CGTCCATTATAGTTGGCAACTCCGAGATAGAATTTATCTGAAACCCACTTCAACTCACCGAGCCGATCCGTTCCGTGGGTCGGACCGGACATGGAATCCGATGGCGCATCAATGATCGGATCTCCGCTCACCCGCTCTTCAAACAAAACCGCGTTTGGAGTCACATAGCGTGTGAATGACGACCCATCGGCATAATGGAAGATCTCGCGCCGGAGACCCGCTGCATAAGCGTTGTCGATCTTCTTAACGATCAGGTGAGCGGATGGGGAAGAACTGGTGGCTTCTTCAGTGCCGTTCTCCTCCTTCTTTGATTTGAACTCCGAACGGCTTTTTGTAGTTACCGTCCAGGCTGTGCCAACAGGAATCACATTCGAAAATGGCCTCGGCGGCCGCTCGGTCACCACCGGCTGCACGACGGTTAGTTGCCCAAAGCAATTTGCGCTCTGCACAACAAAAAGAAAGACCAATGGATACAGGCTATTCATTCACAACCTCATTTTGGATTTCTAAAACTTCGCCCGTCATGCGGTCAATTGCCACATGAATCCAAACCCGTTCCTCGCCCTGAACCATGAAGTCGCTTCCGCTCTTGGCTGCGGCCGTCAACCTTCCGGTTTGAGCAACCAAATCAATCAGGAAATTCCATGTGCGAGTTGTTCCCATTTCAGCCAGGGTTCTGATTGTTGCCTCTCTTGCCGTTTTCGAGGTGTCGCCGGCTATCGGATCGGTGCCGGAACCACTATTCAAAATTCGGGATACCAGATCCCCGCGATCCAGAAACGGTCGGGCTGTGCTCTCAGCCACGATTGCTTGGGCAATAGTCTGAGCCTCGGCATCGCTCAAACTGGTTGTTGACTGCTTAGCGGAGTTTAGCAAAATGGTTTTCAGAGCGGCCGTTTGCCGGGTATTCAAATTAATACGCCCGGCGACCAACGGGAGATCCGCATCCGTATCGGAAACGCTGAAGACATCCAGCAAGCCGAGATCACCGGATCGCCGCGAAAAAAAGTCAATTGTCTTCCAAGGCAGATCGCGAAACACGTATCCCAGCTCACCCACAGATCGAAACGGCCTGTTTAAAATGAGGGGCCGCTCGGCAATCCTCCCCGGCACGGTGGGCAAAGTTCCAAAATAACCATCCGCTGGGCGAACCACCCCATCGGGATCAGAATAGCGGAAGGGGCGGGTGGCATCCAAGAAATCCGGGCTGTTCGAAACCAGCCCGAAAAGCGGTATTTTAGCGCGATTCCTCTGAGGGGGCTCATCTATCAACGCCGACATCAACTCGAATCCGGGAACGAGTGGGAATACCTTCTTACCAGGTGGCAGAGCAACATTATAATTCACTCCGGTAATTCTAATTCCGCCGGGAACAGCCCATCGGAAATCATTATTAATGAGGCCGCCGCCGTAATTAGTAAGAAGAGTTGCAGGCAGAGGGTCGGGAGAGTGTCTGATGGACTTTCCTAGAAAAGCGTTGCCCAAGGTCGCAGAGGGCGAAGCCGGCGATGTAGCCTGGCTCCAACCGGAAAATCCTAATCGGTTCGTCCTGGGATCTGCTTTGATCATGCCGACGGAAGCGCCGCGACTTCTCCATACGTAAAACTCATTCGGCCCGGGCGGATCCTTCACCGAATGGTCGGTGTTGACCAGCATGTCTGGCTGCCCTTCTCCGCCAATTGGCGACATGGCAGCATCGAGTTGCGCTGGGTTGGAGGATCCTCCGAAACCCTTGAAGACTTGATACGTATGCCACGTTCCTGCAGGCTCCCCCGTGTAGTGCGCTTGCAAAACAAAGTGCCAGTCATTGGGAAATGGATCACTTGCCAGACGAAAGGTATTATACGCCTTTGTTCCATATTTACCGGAAATTGTCAGCCCACCGGGACCTTCCGTAAGCCAGTATGTAGGATTCAACCCAGTGATCGTTGTTCCAGTCGGATACACCCTCCGCCCTCGGAAATCTACTGACCTAGGAGGGCCGGGAGGGGGAGGCACCGTAGCTGTGTAAGGAGCGATGCCATCCATCAGATCATTGATGGTTTGCTGCACGGCTTCCTACCTGGATCCCTGCGGTGGAATTGCGCTGCCAGGGGAACATTCAGCGAGAAGCAAACCAGGAGTGCTGGCGCTCGAAGTTGGAGTCCCTCCCAACGTGGTTGGCTCAGAATAATTGGCCGTTGCTGAAAACGTGAAGTTTCGCCCTGTGTTCAAGGTAAGGAGCGGCTGGTTGCTTTTGAAAAGGGTGCCCCCAGCAGCTGGCTCTTGTTGACGAAGTTTTTTTGCAAGGTCCGGAACCGTTCCTGTTCCAAAGATGCCAAGAAGATACCACATATGCACGCGTCCGCGCCCACTGATTGGAAGGATGCGGAATCCGTCAACACCAACAGGCGGGGTTGCGGCGTTCTGGTGCGGGTTCCACACGTCAAACACCGCCCAGGCTTGGAAAAGGGTTCGCTGGTCGGTTGGACGCCAGCCCACCAATCCGATTTGGCTGATGTAGGGCAGGTTTTCGACTCCATAAACAGTGAAAAAATCGTTGAGAACTCCGGATGGGTAATCGATGGCAGTCGGTCTATCGTTTGCGTCCGCTTGGTCGATGATGTTGGCTCCAATCTGCATCACTTGAAGATTCTGCAAGGCATCGTCCTTCTCCTCAAAGGTATAGGTGTCAGGCGCGGTCTTGCCCAAAGAACCGGTATAAATGACAGCCTGAAGAATTTCGAAAAAATTGGGCTCGCGTCCCAGCGCCGGCACTTCGGACAATCTGGCGATGCGGCCTCCGGGCGGATCGGGCGGCTTGGTGGGCACCGTGGCTGTATATCGCCAGATGTTACCAACTTTTGTGAGGCCAAAATAATAAAGCATCGCCGCAGCATCCGGGTTGACCTGTTCAAAGAGGCTGAGTTTGCTGAGAGGAAACCGGCGCGGCATCACCGGCGTTCCGGACTTGACGGGGATCGCCCCGCTGTCTGGACGATTGAGTGTAGTATCTGCGGCGAAGCGGATGGAAAGCAGGGCCGGGTTCATGACTTCGGCCACCGGGGTGGCAGGGATCTTGGAGCGGGAGGAGTTCGGTTCAAAGGAGGGGGCATTCAAGTCCAGGCTGAAGGTTGTGAGAAAGGGCAGGGATGCACTTGGGATCGGGCTGTTTGCTTGGGCGGCGTAGTTGAGGAGGTCTTGGCGGTTGACAAATGTTTGTTCGCCGACGGGGACGTCGATGAAGTTGCGTTTCGGATCAAACAACCCGCCACTTCCTGCAGTTGCGTTTGTGTTTGTTGAAGAAACAGCAGACCTCCAGCTCACGAAGGCAGGAAAATTCGCCGGAACGACCCCACCGATCCCACTGGTGAGAGATACTTGGTGGAGGAGTCCGCGGCGCGCATTGTTTGTGCCGGGGAGCGCGTTGCCAACAACGTTGATGTCCACAAGCCCGCCGACATCATAAATCACATAGGCGTAGCGGCCGATGACATAATCTCTGTTGGAGGGGTCTGCGGAACGCATTTCGGTGAGTTCGCTCTCGCTGAAGTCCGTGGGATTGCTTCCCGACCGGGTGAGATAAATCCAATCCGGCGGAATAAACGCGTTTGTTTCGGCGTCGCTCATCAGCTTCGGGCGGTTCCATCGCTCCGGGGTCAGGAACCTTCCGTTAGTGGAGGCGTTGGTTGTGGATTCTGCGGACGCCCGCGCGAGCCCGTTCGCCGGTCGGTCCGTAGGGGTAGCGTAGCCGGGGCCAGTGGAAAAAAATGGCTGCCCGCTCCGGCTGACTTTTACGATATTTGTGATATTCTGCCATCCGACCCTCTGTGGCGCCATTGAGGGAGCCAGCATGTTGGTGATACCTACTCCAACTCCAGGGCTTGTGATCGTGACCGGGCGTTTAACTTTCATCGTCAAACCACTGTTGTCCGCCATCGATCCGGCATCGATCTCGTGCTTGATGTCGTCCAAAATGTAAGCGGACGC
>JBDNGG010000503.1:0-3009 GCA_041689405.1 Terrimicrobiaceae bacterium
AACGTGTTTACTTTCCACCCTTCAGTCCGATCAAGGGCTATGGGCAGGTGAATTTTGGCACTCTGCTTCGCCCCCTTCGTGGAGGCAGCTCCTATCCTGTGAAACTTGCAGTCCACACCCCGAGAGACTGGGATAAGAACGAAGACTACGTGAAAAACCGTCCGGAAATCTTTCAAATGAATCAGGATGGATCCAGGAATTTAAAAATGCTCGACTATGCGCACCCTCTCACGTTGAAGACGTATCTCGAAGAAATCGAGGACCACGTGAAGAACGGGACGCGCAAAGACTTCATCATGGGTAAAACGGTGACTGTTTCTCCGGCAGACTTCGCGGTGAATTCCTTCAGCAAGGAGGCAAAGGCGCTTTGGGACGCCGATGCAGGCCGCTACGGGCAGGCATCCAAGGTGATGGCCTCCTTTGTGCAAAAGCTGGGTGAGGCCATGAAAGAGCGCTTCCCCGATCTGAACGTTTTGTATCTCCCTTACATGAATTACACCCTGGCACCAGATGGTTTCAAATTTCCCGGCAATGTTTTTGTGGAGCTGTGCGGGATGCCGGGACTGGCCCAGTATAAAGAGCCTGCCGTGCGCGATTTTGATCAGGCAACCGTCGATAAATGGGTCAAGATCTCCGGACACCCGATCACCGACTGGCACTACAGTTGTTGGCCGGCTGATCGCACGAACTCCCCATTCCAATACCCGAATATCGTTCAGAATTATTACCAGAAAAATCGCGAGAAAACGATGGGCACATTCATCAATGGCGACAACTTTAGCGAATGGATGCGCTTTAACGTGACGCTCTACAACTGGATGAAAATTCTCTGGAATCCGGATTTCAATGTGGAGGCCGGTCTGGATGAATTTGCTAAACGCATGTTCGGCCCGGCAGCTGCGACCGCCAGGGAAATTATCGATTTGCAAATCAAGGGATGGGAGGAGAGCCGGTGGCCGGATGCCAACCTCACCGCGCAAAACATTTATCAGGTGAGCTACCCGCGAGCGACGCTGGAAAAATTTCAGACGCTTTTTGCCAAAGCGAAAGAGCAAGTCAAAGGAGACGAACTGGCCACCAAGCGGCTTGCTTATCTCGAAGCTCCCTTCGCGGACTTTTATAGTGAGTTTGCCCGCGTGGTGGACGGGGCCGGCCTGAAGGAAATTAGCGCCAAAAAGGTGGGTGAGAATCCCGTGCTGGATGGCAAGCTCGATGACAAGGTCTGGGAACTGGCCGAGTCGGTCTCCCTGCGCAAGCTCGCGGGTGATGGTCAGCAGGTCGAACCGACCTTCCCCACCGACGTAAAAGCCGTTTGGACCATGGAGGGGGTGACCTTTGGATTCCGAATGACGGAGCCCGATGTCAAAAGCCTTAAGGGCGAAGTCACGACCCGGGACCACGCCATAACCTGGCACGATGATTGTGTTGAGATATTTATTGATACGACCGGGGAAAATTCAGGGGAGTTTTACCAAATCGTGGCAAACTCGAATCAAGCCGTGCAGGATCTGAAAACCGGGGATGAGACCTTCAATGCGGAAAATCTGAAAACGGGAGTTCATCGTGACGAGGGGTTTTGGAGCATGGAAGTCTTCGTTCCATATGCCGATCTGAACTATACCAAGACCTCGCATGGTGGTGACAAATGGGGAATTCAACTCACCCGGCATCGCGCAAGTGCTCCTGACAAGGAGAAAAAGGGCTCGGAAAATCAGAAGCTGAATGCCGGTTCCGGAGGTTTCAATAGTAACCTTTCGGACTTCAGTTTGCTGAACTTCCGCGAATAATCGCTCAAGCCGATTTCTCGCGCCACGTTTGTTATCACCTCTTAGATATAATAAAACGAGTTTCAATGTTGCCGCCCCACTCTGTTGGGGCGTCTTCTTTTCTCAGAATACGGCAGCAGCGTGGCAGTTAATTTTTGATAAAATCGGAAGTTAGCTGAGAAATAAAATAGAGGGAATTTATGAAACGCATTGTTATTTGTCTCGCAGGTTGCGTTTGCGGAGTGCTCGGGCTGGCAAACGCCGCCCCGGAGCCAGCCAACCCGGTCACTGGGGGCGTTACTTTTCGCACGGACGATAATGGCCCCAATCCGGATTACTTTCGCCAACGCGCGGCGGTCTTTGACAAATACGGACTGAAGTTCGGCGCGGCGGTGAACCTGCTCCAAGCCGAAAACCAGCCGGGGATGATTGAGGTCTTCAAGGAAATCCAGGCGGGTGGCCATGATATCATGGATCACACCCCTACTCACAGCAACACCGTCATGATGTTTGCCAGCGAGGCTGACCTTGCCTGGGTTCAGGGGCAGCCCGGAGTGGATCATGTGGATAAAAAAACAGTCTTCTTGCGGTGCGATTTCCAAGTGCCTCCGGCGGACCGGGAAAGCCGGAATGTGAACGTGAACGGGAATAGCCTCACGCCAGTCAGCGCCGACGGAGCCGAGCGCTGGTTCAAGGACCAGGAGTATCTGTACTTCCCCACGCTCAAAATCGTTTGCCGCATCAATAGCCGGAAAGCGGCCGACGGGGTCTATCCGCTCGCAACGTTGTGGCAGGAAGACATTGACCTGAAAACGTTGACTGATACGCCGGTTCAGCGATTGGCCTCTCATGAGGTTCTACCAACGGACGAGGGCATTGCGCTGCTGGCGCAGACCGTCCGCCGCGTCTGTGACCGCCAGGGGCTCAAATATCCCGTGACGTATATTGCGCCCGGTAACTCGCCGCACCTGACGCCGGTCGTTATAAAACGAACCTATGGCGAAAAATTTGGCTACCGGTCGGCGGCCGCGTATCCCCTTGCCGTAAAGCGTGTGTTCAATGAACCGGATCCAGACGGGACCGCGCCTTTCGGCATGCAATGGTGTAGCGAGGCGGGATAAACGCGGGGATTTTGTGTAAGATAAATTGTGGGGATTGAGGGTTTTTATTCGCGATGGGAGCGGGAGTTTCCACATTGTGAGCGGGTCTCGTGGGTAATGTGAAGGCTGGGAGTAGGCCCGAC
>JBDNGG010000504.1:0-3205 GCA_041689405.1 Terrimicrobiaceae bacterium
CGTCGTAGGTGATTGGTGTGCCTGCGGTGAGGTTTGACCAGTAGAAAAATCCGCAAACACATGCCACGAATAGACCTGCGACGACACAATCAACGAGCAATCGTCCCGTGGCGCCGGGATGATTAGTTCTACTGAGCGATGAACTACGAACGTCACTCATTCGACGCCAACCTCGGGGATATCCACTCGGCGGTAGACACGGATTTCCTTGCCTGCGGGATCGGCGACCGCACCGACCAATTGAAGTGCAGGATCTTCCGCGGCGGTTCGATTCATTTCCGGAATCGTCGTATTTAGCGGGAGATCAATGGTCCCCATCACTCCAGGCTCGGGGATGACCAATATCTCCGCCCAGTCGGGATATAGATTCCCCGATTCGGGTTGTCGCGAATAGTAGTTCCAGACTTTCCACGGGAGGCCATCGGTGATGGCTTCCCATGTGATAGTATTTCCGTCGATCCAGCCATAAGCACCGGCCCAGGCTTGCGGAGGTTCGGATTTGTCCCAACCCGCACGCACCAGATCAAACACCTGCCGCGGCCCCTCGCGGCGCCACTCGAGCGCCGCATCGCCGCCGACTTCTCGTGTGCGTTCTACGTAATTCTGTGTGACCGGAACATCCCAGAAAAATATAGCTAGCGCGGCGGCAGCACCACAGACGACGTGACCCGGCCAGCGCGGCAGAGATTCCGCTACAAGAGCGATGGAAAGCACCGCGGACGCCCCAAGAAGGAGGTGGAACGTCATGCTAAAATGGTTTTGATTGATCGAATTAATTGCAACACCCGCGTAAGCGCACATCGCGAGAAATGCGAACGACCAGAGATAGGCGCGTAGCGGAGACGGGCGACGAAAAATAAATGTCCAAATGAGGCCTATCACCGCAATCAAGACGATTGGATACCGAAAAATTCCGAGCTGAAATACTCCTGGAAATCCCCAATAATGAAAGGCCAACTGATCTAAAAACGTTCCCTTTTGTTTCCAAAAATCGGACGCAAAGGCATTCGTCAGGATGTAGCCGAAAATCTGCTGCGCATTGAGGATGAAGTGAAAGCTGAATGGAACGACCATCACCACCCATGCGACCGCGATGCAAACAACGCTGTGTTTCAGGTGCTGCTTGCCACGAATGAAAGCGGCTGCGATCCATACGATTGAGCAAGCCCCGGCTATGCCAAGCACATAAATAAACATCGCCGGCTTGATCCCGAGTGACAATGCAAGCAGGCACCCCGAGACAACCGCAAAGCTGACGCTATAACGGCCGTGCCAAGCCGAGCGGAATGCAGCGCAACACGCGGCAAAAAGGAGCGCCGCCATTCCGCACTCGGATCGAAAATCATGGATGATATTAAATGCGACGGGCAGGCATAAAAACGCAGCAATCAAGAGCCCTGCGCGGAGCAATGAGACCGACTGCAGCAACAGCGCGCAGCCCAGTGCAGCGCCAAAAACAAACACCCCCGAGGCCCAATAGACCACGGGTGCGTCGACACCGAAAAGCGCGAAACAGACCGCGGCAAAGTAGTAGTGCAGGAACGAGTGCGGCAGATCATTCAGATAATGCTGCCACGCAGCGGCAGCGCCGTCTTGTTTCCACACCAGGTAGCGGATCCCCCCGTCTACCATGCTGTGGCTGTCGTCGTAGTCGGGTGCAATCGCGAGTTTCCCGAACTCCAACGAATGTGTAACGACGACCGCCGTAAGCGCCGTCGCTAACACGGCGCACAAGGCTATTGTTGAGATGAGTCTACTCATTGATCTTTACTGGGTCCAAGGAAGTTGAGGGGACGCGAGAAGAAAGGTCCGCTGGCTTCAGCTGAAGCTGCTCAATATACGCGGCGATACTTCTGTTGTTTCCGGCATCCTTAAAGCTCTCAGCAAACAACAACTGCAGTTCGTTAGCACCCCTTACCGCACCCCCCAACGAGATCAGAAACTTTGTCTCTCCTCCAAACACAAGGTTCAGCGTGGCAACCTGCTTTTCGTTTAAAAAAATCGACACCTTCTGAGTGGCAGAAATGGGCGCAAGGATCAGAAGTAGGTTCAACGGTTGTTCATTCACCTCAAAATTCACATTCACTTTCGGAAACGATGCAATTCGGAAACGCTTGAATGGCAGGCCATCATACGGGCCCTCCACCGGCCCCAGGCCCGCAGCATTCACAAAACCAAAAAACGGCATATTACTCCAGTCTTTCGGCGAACTCAGATCTACCTGTTCGGGGTCAAGGCCAAGACAATCCGCAAGTTCGGGAAGAATTGTCAGCGTGCGCTCGACCGCCGCCTCGTAGTTGAGGTGGAACTCTGTGTCGTAGATATTCTCCCTCGTCACCAGATTCGACAAGGGACTTCCAATAACACGCACACCGATTTCTTCGTATTGAATCACCAATTTTTCAGAGGCAGCCAGTCCCTGCGGACTCATGTAATTCTCATGAGTGAGCAATGTCGGAAACGAAGCCAATACCTCAATCTCGTTGCTCCGGCACCAAACGATGAACCGCTGAATTTCCTCCCACCCCGGCGCTTCCTGATCACAGGCGAACTCTTCAAAAAACGACAATGGCTTGTCATTAATATTAATAAAATCGGGCACATTTAACTTCGAATGCCCGACAAAATCTCCATCGGCATTGGTCCGCAGACGCGCTCGCTCCCGCACTCTCTCGATAAATTGTTGATCATGGTCACCAGATGGCAGCAAGTAACCGAGACGAATGCCCCATGGAGCAGTGAGCAAAAGGTAAAGCTGATCTTCTACGGGCAGTGCCGCCACGCCATCCCACCCGTAAGAAAGCATAAAATCAGACGCGGTTTCGTTCCATGTTACCCGCTGATAGTATTGATATTCCAATACCAACAATACAGTATCACCGCTTCGCAGCAGCGGTTTGATGCGAGAGACCATCACTTTAAATGGTAGCGCGGCGTGCGAGCCGAAGTTGATCGTCTTCACACCGGTACGGCGCTCGATTTCGGCAGCGCTCAACCCATAGAAGCTGCTTGACCCCCCAAAAATGAACAGACGACTTCCTGCGTCGAGCTTTGCAAATGCCGCTTGTGTTTTTATCCGAAAGTATTCTCCGAGCGACAAAGACACATCGGAACCACCTCTGCCCAAAGTTAAACCCATTACCGCGATCCAAGCGGCAAACATCCCTACGGCTCCAACAACAACACCAATCCAAAACATGAAAGC
>JBDNGG010000505.1:0-2264 GCA_041689405.1 Terrimicrobiaceae bacterium
AGGAAATAAAGACTACGCCACCGTCATCCAGAATGAGGAGTTCAAGGCTGAGGATAAGCTGGAGTATTACAATCCGAAGCTGGTGGTTTGCAGCGAGTGGGCGCGTGGTAATACCATCTCCACCGCCAAGCGGGACCAAATTGTCTTCCCAGCCGACGCGCAGGGAAACCAGGTGGTGGCCCTCGACGACAACGGAGTCCGCCGCACCTACCTCAGCGGCGGAACGCGGCCGGAGGTGCTCAACTTCGATCCCGTGGACGTTCGCGGGATCAAAAACCCGCGCGCGGGGGATGTTTCTATGGACAACGGCTCGCTCCGCGGCGATGGCAGCCCCTGCCTGGTCTTCTTCGATGGCCGGCAGTGGGTGCCTGCCGCTGGCAAGGGGAACTGACCCGAAACCGTCACCCATCTAAAAGAAATCACCATGCACACAAAAATAAAAATACTGGCCAGCGCGTTGGCGCTGGGAACACTGATCGCGACTGCCGCCGAACCGAAAACGCCGGTCAGCCTCAACGCCTCCGACTATCCGACCCTTCAGGCGGCGGTTGACGCGTTGCCAATCACCGGTGGAACGATCGTGCTGCCCCCAGGGCTGATCAAACTGGACAAGACTCTGAACCTCTCCTATGCGGCCAAGAAATATCCCCAGTTCGCCGTCTATCTCAGAGGCGCGGGTAAAATGGCGACCACCATCCTGCTTGACACCAAGGGGCAGCCGGGACTGGATTTCACGGGTAACGCGTATTGGAAGGTTTCGGATTTGCACATTCTGAACCGCAGTGCCAATGTCGGCGCGCTGCTCGCCCGGACGCCGGCCAACGGCCGCGGGTGTTCCGGCGAGTTCAGTAATGTGATGTTCAGCGGCTGCTATCCCATTGCGGCCGTTTACATGACCGGTGCCGAGGTCTGCCGTTTTTTTAACTGCAATATCAAGAACCAGTTGATGAAGTTCTACAACAGCGGTGTCGAAGGTATGACCGAGGGCGAGGCAGCCCTGATGGTCTCGCCGTCCAACATCCGCAACGTGCAGAGCCCCTACTGCGAGGAAGGAACTGGCGGCGGCTCCAACACCGAGCTGAGCATTATCGGATGCACGATCGGCAGCGACGCGCCGAAATCTGCTGCAATCAAGATCTTCGGTTCGGCATCGGACATCCGCATCGTGGGCAGCTACCTGCACAGCACGGGGTTCGCCGCCATCTATCTCGACGGCACCAAGGGCAACCTATCCAATATCTCCATCCGCGACGTGCGAATCGAGTGTGAGAAAGCCGAGCACGCACTTTACGCGATCGGGCATGTGAACATGATCACCATTGAAGGCGGGGCATGGATCTCGACGAAAGAACTCATCCTTCAGGAGGCGGCCCCGGTCGCATTTGTCGATGCCGGCGGACCGTGTGTCTCCAAGACCGGCGCGGCCACCAAGTGGAAGATCTCGCAGCTTTCGCTCTGCATCTGGGACGGCTGGGGCTACGGCAAAGGCGAAGACAAGAACGCCCAGGAATATCGCGGCGGCGTGGAGAACACCGCATGGCCCGACGACGTTCCCCACGTTTTCATGCGTTTCGACAAGCTCACAGACAGCGTCATCGAACCTTGCGAGATGATTACGATACGCAATCGCGACGCCAAACCGGACGGCAATGCCAAGACTTTGCAGACGGTCAACGGCCTGACCGTGGAACAGGCGGGTGCAATCAACGAAGCGAGCTTTATGCCCGGCGATGGAAACCAGAAACTGCGCGACCGCCAGCGCCTGATCTCGGTGGGGCCGGAGAGTGCTGGCAACCGCATCACCGCCGTTACGGAGCAGCAACTCGACATTCCCCAAACTGCCGTCGGGGATAACATTATCACTATTCTCAGAAAAAAGAAATAAATCCTCAAAACCAACTAAGGAATGGGGTGTGATAAGGAGAACACGATTTGAGTAGCACAACGTTTCGTATCAAAGCCGTCCAGCTTGATCTTGCCCGGCACATGGAATCGATTGATTTCATCAAGCGTTATGCCGGGATGATTGCCGGTAACGGTTTCAACACCCTGGCACTTTATCTTGAAGGGCGGGTGCGGACAACAAGCTTCCCCTTCCGCCCGGCGGCGGAAAGCTACACATTGGACCAGATGGCCGACGTGGTCGCCCACGCCCAAGGGCTAGGCATCGACGTGGTCCCGATTGTCTCGACTCTCGGGCATTGCGAACACTTTCTTGGGTGTCCGGAATTGCGGCACCTGTCAGAAACGCGAGGCGGCCAGGG
>JBDNGG010000506.1:0-5934 GCA_041689405.1 Terrimicrobiaceae bacterium
CGAATCCTATGAAACCAAAAGATACCATCCCTCCATCCCCGCTGCGTGGCGAAGAACGGACACCGCGTGAAGTCTGGACGCACGTGGTAGGCTATGAGCGGTCCGTCTCGCAATTTAACCGTGGCCAACACAGCGATTATCACGATCGGATTCATTTTCACGAACCTCAACGAAGCGATGCCCGACCTGCCCGCTCTGTGGATAGAATGAACCCGCGCATGTTGTAGGTCGGTGGGAGCCGGGTATTGACGAAGTTGGACTGAGTGGGACTGGACATTAAGGCGCTGTTGGATTGCCGACATACTCAAGTCACCGGAGCGACGAATGCACCGGAACGCATCGCGCGCGAGCTTCGGACGACAGAAGATCTCGCGGTCTTTGACGCTGCGGCCCGCCGAGTCCTGATCGATCAACTGGCAGCATTAAATTTGTCGGCAGCGCGACGCCCAAATTTTGGAGCCCCGCAGCCAGATAAATATCAGTTAGGTTTGTTTTGAAAACCGTCCGGATCTCGACTACAACTCTCCGGGTATGACCCTCCGTTTTTGTTTTATTACGCTTGTTTCTATCGCTTCTGCCGTTGCCCCAGTCCGGCTTGCCACCGCGCAGAGCGGGCCGGAAACTGCAAACCTGGCTGCTTATGAGGTTTTCCTTTCGGGGGACTACGAAGCTGCTGTTGCCGCATATCAGAAATTACTCGCAGACTACCCGACGGCATCGATCGTGCCCGCCGCCCAGCTTCAGCTCGCGTATTCGCAGTTTTTTACTCAGCAGTATGATGCATCTCTGGCGACACTGGCAACATTGCTCAGTGGCCCGCCGGCAGCTCCAGTGATCCGTCAAGCTGCACTGGGCTTGGAACCCCAGGCTATCTCTGCGCAAGCCACCGCGCTCCCTACGGGAGATCCGAAACGGAAGACGCTATTCAACCAGGCGGTGGAGAAATTCACCGCATTCATCAAGGATTTCCCGGATGCCCCGGATGTCGAACAGGTGGTTTATAACCGGGCACTGGCAAACTTTCAAAACGGCGAATTTGACGCGGCCATCAAAGACCTTGAAGCGAACATCGCGAAGTTCCCGAACAGCACCACGATCTCAAGCAGCAAGAACTTGCTCGGCCTCGCATTCGCAACCAAGGCGAGCATCGAGATCAACAAAGGGGACACAGCCGATCGGGACGCCGCAATGGCACTCTACAAGCAATCCACTGATATCCTGCGTGAAATCATCACCGCTCGCGCAGATCTCACACTCGTGAACGAAGCATACTTTCAGCTCGGTGAGATTTTATTTAGTCAGGCGATCTCCAGTGAAGACGAACAAAAAGCTGCGCTTTTCGGTGAGGCGCTTTTAGCATATCGCGGCATCCTCCCCAAGGAAGAGGTGGTCGCGATGCAACGGGCACGGGTCGAAAGTTTTCCGACCCTCCGGCGCGATGCTCTCAAGCGTGGAGACCGTGCAGGGCTTGAAGCGCTCGACAAGGAAAACGAGCGCGAGTTGCGGCGCCTTGCCGACGTCCGAGGGAAACCTGACCAAACATTGAACGCCATGCTCAAGATGGCGGAGATCTATTTCAATTCCATACGCTTGAATGAAGCCCGTGTGCTGACCCAGCACCTTGGGCCATTCATTGAAGCGGAGTCCGACGAGGAAAAGAAGGTCTCGATGCAAAAACGGGCGCTTTACCTCACTGCGATGACCTACGGGTTACAAAATGTCGCCCCGCAAGCGGTCTCATCTTACGAGACGTTCCAAAGTCAATTCAAAGGAGATCCCATCGCTCAGAACCTCCCGCTCACGATCGGCTCGATTTTCCTTAATTCGCCGGACCCGACGGTGAACGACCCGCGCAAGGCGATCCCTTATTTTGAAGAGTCGCTGACGATTTATCCGGATGGGCGTTTTGCCGGATTGAGTGCTGTCAATCAGGCATTGGCACAAAGCCGCCTCGGTCAGACCGATGAAAGCCTCAAAACCTTTCAAGAGTTCCTGTCCCGCAATCCACGACCCGTTGAAGGGGTGGTTGCTCAAATGGGAATCGCGAACATCTACAAAGATACGCAACGATGGGATGAGGCCATCGCTGCCTATAAAGAAGTGTTGAGCAAATTCAGTGCACAGCCCCAGGCGGCAGATGCGGAGTTTTGGATTGCGTTCGCCACCCAGCAAAAAGGGGACAATGCTGCGGCACTACCGATGTTCCTGGCATTTATTGAGAAGCATCCAAAAAATGGCTTGATCCCCACGGCGCTGTTTACTCTCGCAACTGCCCAACTTGGAACAGGTGCCAAAGCGGATGGACTTGCCACCTTAGCGCGCATTGCCGACGAATTTCCCCTGAGTAATCCTGCACCGTTCACGTATTTCCAACGGGCTCAAATCCTGGCGGCGGATGGTAACCGCGATGCGATGCTTACGCTGATGCGCGAGTTCATTGAAAATTACCCACAGGACAACAAGGTCTACTACGCCTACGACTCCCTCGCCCAAGCAGCTCTTGCAGATGCCAAGGTTGACGAGGCGATGCAGCTCTACAGGGATTACGCGGAAAACTATCCGACATCGGCACAAGCAGCGGAGTCCCTGCTCAAGATCGTCGAGCTACAACGGAATTTGGCAGCAACGCTGGGCCGCTACTCCGCGATGCCCCCGGAGGATCAGGAAAAATGGAAGGACCAGTTGAACGCATCCATGGCGACGGCCCAAGACCTTGTTGCCCGGTTTCCGGACAGCCCGCAAGTAGCTCTGGCGATGCGTGGCACCCTTGAAGCACAGCGCCTGCTTCTGACAGCCGGGCTGAAACAGCCAGCGGATATCGAAACATATTTCACTGAGTTTGCCCAAGCTGCACCGACCGATGCCGCACGCAGCAAGACGATGTTCACGCTCGCTGTTTTCATTGCTGAGAGCGACAAAGCACGGTCACTTCAAACGATGAACGACGCTTACAATGCCGAGATGATCTATGCTCCCGCCGATCTCGATTTTTACGGTCTCGCATTGATCGACAATGGAGATCTCGAACCGGCAGCCGGTGTCTTTGTAAAACTTTCGACAGACTTCGCGAATCCACCTGGGGTTCCTGCCGCCCAGATCCCCTCGCAGATTCAGGAGGCACAGGCGATGGCGCTCTTTGGTAAGGGCCGTATCGCACAGGAAAACAATGACACCGCTGCGGCAGGTGCTTTGTTTGAGACACTCAAAACAACCTACCCGTGGTCGCCGAAAGTGCTCGAAGCGAACTTCGGTATTGCTGAATCGCTCCGTGAACAAGGAAAATTAAACGAGGCCCTAGCACTCCTGACCCAAATCATCCGCGCGACCACCGCGACCGCCGATCTGCGTGCGGGTTCCATGTTACTCGGCGGATTCATCATGGAGGACAAAATGAATGCAGCCACGGATCCCAAGGAGAAGGAGGAGTATCTCTCGACCGCTATCGATTATTTCATCAAGATCGCGCAATTTTACAGTGGAGTGCCTGACGTGGCATCCCAAGGCTTATCGGAAGGCGCTCAGTTGCTCGAGAAGCAAGCCGCAACGATAACTGATCCTGCCGCAAAAAACCGTCAGTTGGATCAGGCAATTCGAGCCTACCAGGATATCGTCAATGACTTCCCGAACTCTGAATTTGCCCCGCAGGCGCAGCAGCGTCTGAATGCACTGCGGCCGCAATGACACGCTCTGAACGCGCGGAGGTCCTTGCCGCACGTTTACCAATCATCTATCCCGATGCGCATTGCGAACTCGAGTATCAGACGCCGCTGGAGCTTCTAATCGCGACTATCCTCTCGGCACAATGCACGGATAAGCGCGTCAATATTGTCACCCGAAACCTGTTCCAAAGATGCCGTTACGTTCAGGATTTTGCAGAGATTCCGATAGTGGAACTCGAATCGATCATTCACTCGACAGGTTTCTACCGAGCCAAGGCCAAGAATATTCAAGCCACGGCGAGACAAATCATCGATCGCCACGAGGGAGAAGTGCCACGGGACATGGAGTCGCTTGCGGCACTCGCCGGTGTCGGACGAAAAACTGCAAATGTAGTGCTGGGAAATGCATTTGGGATCAATGACGGCGTGGTCGTAGACACGCATGTCGGGAGATTGTCGCGCAGGCTGGGGCTGAGCCGGCACGCAGACCCCGTGAAAGTTGAGCGGGATCTTGCCCGGCACTTTCCGCAACACCTTTGGACGCTTCTCAGTCATTGGTTGATTTTTCACGGCCGCCGACGCTGCCCGTCTAGAAACCCGCAGTGCGGAAGCTGTGAGCTTCTCGATATTTGTCCCACAGGCGCCCGCACTCAAAAGCGCGCAGCCACACCCTGAGCCGTAATTTACAACGGCGGATCGAGACTCGACGGTGCTTTGGATTTTTGTTCTCTTCCAGCGCAATGTCAGGAACCCGCCCTTTCTCGTCCCCTGCCACTGGAATCATTCGCTGGGGCATCATTGGATGTGGTAACGTCACCGAGGTGAAGAGCGGGCCGGGGTTCCAGAAGGCAGATCGGTCCGCACTCGTCGCCGTGATGCGCCGCACGGGTGAAATGGCGGCGGATTACGCGAAGCGACATGGAGTGGCTCGCTGGTATAATTCGGCTCCAGCCCTGATTGCTGACCCGGATGTCGATGCGGTCTATATCGCGACGCCTCCCGGCTCCCATTGCGAATACGCCCTGCTCGCGGCGAAAGCAGGAAAACCGGCATATATTGAAAAACCACTTGCGCGCAATACCACGGAAGGTCAAACCATTGAGGATGCCTTTCAAGAACAAAATCTTCCGGTCTATGTGGCATTTTACCGACGCTCTCTACCTCGCTTTCTAAAAGTAAGAGAGATCCTGACCAGTGGGGTAATTGGAGATCTTTGCTCCGTGCATTTGATCCACTCAAGCCCGCGTGCAGCGGAAGATAGTTCCCGTCCGTGGCGACTGGACCCGGCATTGTCCGGTGGAGGATTGTTCCTTGACCTTGGGTCGCACGCATTGGATTTACTCGACTTCCTGCTTGGTCCCCTCACCCATATTGAAGGTTCTGCGGCGACAAGCTCCCGCGGCCACGAGATCGGACAGTGCGAGGATTCGGTTACCATGACATTCCGAACAGGGGGCGGCGCACAAGGTACCGCGACCTGGGATTTTGCAGCAGCGCAATCCACGGATCAAGTCACTATCAATGGCACTCAAGGCCAGATCACATTCAGTGTCTTTCGCGAGGCTCCGGTTGATCTACGGATCGGAAACCACATCGAAACGCACACGGTCGCCCATCCCCGGCACATCCAGCAGCCACTCATTCAATCTATTGTGGATGATCTACTCGGGCTTGGTGTATGCCCGAGCAGGATCGCCTCAGCACTCCGCACCACGAAAGTAATGGACACCGTGCTTTCAGATTTTTACGGCGGCAGGAGCGATCGCTTTTGGGAACGCCCGGCAAGTTGGCCGTAGATCAAGCCCTACTAACCAGTGACGTCACTCGATCCATTTCCGAAGGGTGCTTGCGAATCGCTTGTAAACAAATCCCGACGCAATCAGGTCGGCCCCCAATACCAGGAAACTCAGGATTCGAAAAATCGTCTCCGGTTGACGGACGTCCACCAGGAACACGCGGACGATGGACTCCATAAATATGACGAAGCCAGCTATCCATCTTCCACTCAACAGCCAGATCCCACTCACAGCAATCGTAATGAGGTTCGGGATTTGTGATTTGAGCCATACATAAACGACTGCCAAAACCAATCCGACATATACCGCCTCCAGCACCGATTTAGTAAATTTCGGAACCGGCATCGCCGTTTGGCGCTGCCACCAGGCCATGAAAAAGAGCGTGGTCCCTACGGACGCAAGAAATGGCATCACGGGTTGGGAGAGATTCCTGAAACAGAAAACCATGCCACCAAACCTGCCCAGGCCATCCCTGCGCC
>JBDNGG010000507.1:0-2559 GCA_041689405.1 Terrimicrobiaceae bacterium
GAGCCGGATGTAGGACGAACCATCCTGCTGTAACGTGCTGAGTTTGTTTGCAAGCTCCTTGGCGGAGAAGGAACCCGACTCTGCCGCAGTGGCGGGTTGGGACCACAGAGTGCCGGCAAGAATGATGGCAGAGATGCAGGTGGTTACGCGCTTGATCATAATTTTATTGGGGATTTTGCTGGATTGCCCGCGCAACCGACTCGTTGCGGCGATTCGAGAGCGCCAGCAGGCCTAGTTCATCTTCCCCGCGGACCAGTGCATTCGCCGTCAGCATGTCACGGGCCGAGACGACCTTATCGCGGAAAGTCGACGCCTCAAGGAATGAATTCATATCTCGCTCGCCATCTTATCGCCGCCGCGCCCCGATGCAAGCCAGGCTTGCAGAACTGAAGGGAAGCGACCCGCAGAAAGTGGCGCTGGGGCTGCTGATTTGGAAGACAACCACTGTTTCGCAGGGATGGATCGCGAGGCGATTGCAGATGAAAAGCGCCGCCAATGTCAGTCAGCTCCTGAGCCGAACTCGTCCCAGCAAGAACAATGAGAAACTACCGCTCGCGCTTGGTGAATTCATTGCCAATCAGAGTTCGTAGAGTTAGCCGTGGAGCAAAGTGTCAAGATTTGCACACTGACCCGAATGGCACTAAGTTAAGGCGGATTTGGGATGATTCCGAATTGGGTCGCTCCTTCAGGGCTGGTGTTGTAACTATTTACATACCAAGGCGTTGCCCTGGGCTGGTATGGGGCGCACCGTTGGTGCTTGGTGGCTTAAGTTAGTGCCATTCCACACTGACCCCAAGTTCCCGCCTTCCTGCGGGCAATAGCTTGTTCCGCAGAGCATACTCACCTCATCTGTAATCATTTGCAACAATCCCTCCCGGACCATGTCTCGCACGCTTCGTTGGAATAAATCGCGGCCCTCTTCGTTCCCGGCTTGCGCCGGTCCTTGCTGATTGATAGTTTTTTCCATGGTGCTGGTTGGTTCGAAACCTTCATTTCAAACAGGCCCTGCCAAAAGCTCCGCCCGGTCAACCAGCACTACTTCATTTTTCAAATTCTAACGGAAAAAAATCACCGTCCCATTTTTCTAAGCGATTCCCGATTAGCACTCAATATATAATTTTTCGCTGGATCGTAATAGAATCATTAAAAAAACAAAGGAATGCTGAACCGACCAAGATTCGTTCTGGAAATCGAGCGTGAGCAGGCGACACTGGTAGCGCAAAACCATGCTTGCTGCGCTTTGCGCCTCAACGTGATTTCTGGAGAAGATGTCGATCATGTTAGGACCGACTCTGAAGAGGGATTGCTCTTGGGGACCGCCTATACCAGAGGCAAGCGGATATTCGTTCGCGAGTTAATGTCCTGTATCGCGGTAACGAGCCCTGAAAAGGCTGCGATGGAGCTGGATGGTTCTTTCTTCTTGATTGTGCTCAATCACTCGACCCGTACGGCAGTGGCGATATCTGACATTACTGGATCGCGAAAGATATTCTTCACCAGCAGCGACTCTCGTCTGGTTTTGTCCGATAGCCCAATCGGCCTCGGGTTACGGGATATCGCCGTTGATCCTGCCGGGCTGGCAGAATATCTTTTAAACGGAATTCCACTTCAAAACCGAACAGTTTTTGCAGGGGTAAAGCTTTTTCCTCGGTCGAGTATTGGTGAGCTTACGCCAATCGAACCGCATATAACTCCTTATTGGCATTATGAGTTTAATGATGCATTTGCGGGGCGTAGCGAGGCATCGCTGATTCGGGAGTTTGGCGAAATCTTGGAGCAGGCGACTCAAATTCGAGCCTCCAACACCTCCGGCCCTGTATACGTTTCGCTGAGCGGTGGGTATGATTCGACCTGCATCCTGGGAAACCTGATGCGCTCCAAACCGAAAGACGAAATCCGCGCCTTTTCCTATTCCGCTGATCCCTCCGCGACCAAGACAGACGCAGATGTGGCTCGTGCGACGTGTCGCCAATTCGGGATTTCGCACGAAATGCTGCAAATTCCCAAGAGGCCTTTCCACGAGGTTCTTTCGTTGAACGCTCAACGTGGATTCGCTTCGGCTCATCTATGTGGGGAGATAGGGGTCTGGGAGACGATAGCCAATTCTCTTAGCCTCGATGGGCAACGTCCCTCTTGCTTCTTTGGTGATAACGCTTTCGGACATGATCCAAGCTGGAGGATTGGCAACGTCGACGAAATGTTGACGTGGTTGCCACTGGCCCGTCCTCGCGACTTCCCTTCGATTAGCCGCATCATTCGGCCTGATTGCCGGACGGCAGTACAGACCTGTTTCAATGAGAGCTTTTCAGTATTGTTGACCAATGCGGCTGGCGTCGGGGACGCCTTTAAACAGCGCGATTACCTTTACTTTGATCAGCGTGTTGGATTTGCTTTACTGCCGTGGAGGGATTTCTTTTGCGGACTGCACCTGAATCCGCTGAATCCGTTGCTCGACAAAAACGTCCTTGAGTTCTACAGGCAGCTTCCTTATGCTGCAAGAGAGAGCCGCAGTTTGTATAAAAAAACTATCCGGCATCTTTTTCCTGAATTGCTCGCCTC
>JBDNGG010000508.1:0-9417 GCA_041689405.1 Terrimicrobiaceae bacterium
ATCGTCTTCACCCCGCACCTCGGGGCTTCGACGGCCGAGGCTCAAGAAAACGTGGGCATCGAGATCGCCCAGGCGATCCGGGCTGCTCTCTTGGATGGGGAAATCCGCAATGCAGTGAATGTCCCGAGTATCGACGCCCGCACGCTCGCGGTGCTCGGCCCGTGGATTGAACTCTGCGATCGGCTTGGGAAATTTGTTTCACAAATTGCACCGCGCCGAGCCAGCACGCTGCGCGTCCGGTTCAGTGGCAAAGTGAGTGAACATGACCTCACGCCGCTCAGCCGCTCCGTGCTTACAGGTTACCTGAAAGCCGCTGGTGGAGCTGAGGTCAATCAAGTCAATGCACCTGCCCTCGCAAAGAACCTCGGGTTGAATGTCATCGAAAGCCGACACAGCGAATCCGGCGAGTTCTCCGATCTTATCGAGGTCATCTCCGAGTCTGAAGAAGGGGCCGTCACGGTAGGCGGCACGCTCTATGGGGCCAAACCGCGCATCGTCACCGTCAATGGAAACTTCGTTGAAATCATTCCTGCAGGCACGGTTCTCCTTCTTGAAAACCGGGATCGTCCGGGCATCGTCGGGCACATCGGCACCTTACTCGGTCACCAGAATGTCAACATTGCGGGCATGTCTCTCAGCCGCGATGCGATTGGCGGCAAGGCAATCACGCTTCTGAATCTCGACAGCGTCCCGGGCGAGAGCACGATGCAGGAGATCCTCGGTGACCCGGATATCTTTTCTGCCCGGGTTATCCGGCTCTAGCATTGCGTTTGCCGCACACTCAAGGCGCAACTTTTTAAAATCCCAAATAACATCCCACATCATACTATGTCCACGACCACACCTGAGAAATTTGAATTCCAAGCCGAGATCAAGCAGTTGCTCGATATCGTCATCCACTCGCTCTACACGGAGAAAGAAATTTTTGTCCGCGAGTTGGTATCGAACGCATCTGACGCATTGGAAAAACTTCGGCATTTGCAGCTGACCGAGAAGTCGGTGTTCGACGACAACCTGCCGCTCGAAATCAATATCACAACCGACGACACGTCTAAGACGATCACGATCCAGGATTTTGGGATTGGGATGACGCGGGAGGAAATGATCGAGAACCTCGGCACCATCGCACATTCTGGATCGAAGGCATTTTTGCAGGCATTGAGCGAGGGAGGCGAAAAGAATGCAAACTTGATTGGTCAGTTTGGTGTCGGGTTTTACTCAGCCTTCATGGTGGCTGATTCGGTGGCGGTGTATAGCCACTCGTGGAAAGAGAGCGAGCCCGGGCATGTTTGGACCAGCGATGGATCGGGTAGTTACGAGATCGAAGAGGTCGAGGGACAACGCCGCGGGACAAAAATCGTCGTCAAGCTGAAGGCGGATTGTAGTGAGTTTGCCACGGCTAGCCGGGTTGAAGCGCTGCTCAAGCGCTACAGCGCGTTCGTTGCGTTTCCGATCCAGCTCAACGGCACCCGGATCAACACCGTTCAGGCGCTCTGGCTGCGCTCCAAGAGTGAGATTACCGACGAAGAATACACCGAGTTCTATAAATTCCAGTCGCACGCATTTGATGCTCCGCGCCTGCGGCTTCACTTCTCGGCAGACGCCCCGCTCCAAATCAATGCGATTTTATTTGTGCCGGAATCCAATCCGGAAAAGTTTGGTCTCAACCGGATTGAGCCGTCGGTCTCGCTTTATTGCCGGAAAGTCCTCATCGACGCGGCGCCTAAAGACCTGCTGCCTGAGTGGCTCCGGTTTCTCAAAGGCGTGGTCGATAGCGAAGATCTTCCGCTCAATATCTCCCGCGAGACGATGCAGGACAAAGCCCTCATCCACAAACTCAACAAGGTCCTCACCAAGCGATTTCTTAAGCTACTCGACGAAGAAGCCGGATCGAATCCCGATACCTACAATGCGTTCTACGCCGAATTTGGCATTTACCTGAAAGAGGGCGCCGCACTCGATTACGGCCATCGCGAACAGATCATGAAGCTGCTCCGGTTTGAGTCGAGCTTCACGGAAAAAGGAAAGGCTACTTCATTTGCAGACTACGTGAGCCGCATGGGGACCGACCAAAAAGAGATCTACTACCTCATCGGCGCAAACCGTGAAGCCATCGAAAGCGGCCCTTACCTCGAAGGTCTCAAGTCCCGCAATCTCGAAGTCCTGTTCTGTTACGAACCCGTGGACGAATACGTCATGAATAACGTCCGGACGTTTGACGGAAAAAACCTCACCGCCGCGGATCGCTCGGACATCGAACTTCCTGTGCTGGAAAAAAATGATGCTTCCGAAACCCTCGCCGGGGATGATCTCACCGGGCTTATCACCTGGCTGAAGGAATCGCTCGGAGACCGCGTCGAGGACGTCAAAGCGAGCTCGCGCCTCGTGGACTCGCCGGTGGTTGCGCTCAGCGCCGATGCATTCATGACGCCGCAAATGCGACGCATGATGAAGGCAATGAATCCCGAATCTGATGCACCCACAGTCAAAGTGCACCTTGAGATCAACCCCTCGCATCCGCTCATCCGGCGATTGGCTGTGACCCGCGCGGAATCTCCAGATAATGCGAAGCTCGTTGCAGAGCAGCTTCTCGACAACGCGTTGATTTCTGCGGGCCTGCTTGATGACCCGACGCGCATGTTGTCGCGTCTCTACAAGCTGCTGGAGCAAGTCTAACCGCGTCTAGTTTTCCGCCGCCGACCCATCCCATGAACGATTCTATCCCCGACCACTACAGCGCCCTGGGCGTTGGTCGGCGATCCTCACTGGATGAGGTTCGCATGGCGTTTCGACTCAAAGCGAGGCAAGTCCATCCCGACTTGAATCCTGGCGACCCAGAGGCATTGCGACGCTCGCAAGAGCTGAATGCAGCGTATGAGGTGTTGAGCGATCTCAAGCTACGGCGGGAATATGACCGTGAGCGCGAAAATGCCGCTGCGCCGGGTAAACAAGCATTTTCTGCCCGCGGTCGGGTAGAGCGCAATGTCACACAGGAGGTTCGTCTGCGCCCTGAGGAATTTATCCGCGGAACAACAATGGAAGTCACCGTGCGCGATCCCGCCAATCCCGATGGCGCAGAAACGTACACGCTGGAAGTTCCGGAAGACACCGCACCAAAATCACGCCTGCGCATTCCAAGGACGGGCGCTGTGGCCGGCGGTGATGTCATCGTACGTCTCATGCTCATGCCTAGCGCGCGTTTCAAAGCCAGCGGCTCCGACCTCCGCGTCGACCTACGGATTAGCGCATCACGGGCGACGCAGGGAGGAACCGAGATGGTTCCCGGACCTACCGGTGGGATGGTGCGTGTTTCCATCCCGGCGGGGGTTGCGCGCGGTGCGATGATCAAGGTGTCCGGTGAAGGCCTTCCCAAGCCGCGCGGCGGACGGGGCGACTTAATCGCCCGGATCCAGTATCGACCTGAGGTGCGAATCACGCGACGGTAGGTTGCCATGAAGGTCAAATCAGCCGAATTCGAAATCAGCGCGCCCACGCTCGCAGACTGTCCATTGCCGGGGGCGCCGGAGTTTGCATTCATCGGACGATCCAATGTCGGCAAGTCGTCGCTTTTGAACCTGCTCACGAGCCAACGCGGGCTGGCAAAGGTGTCGTCAACTCCGGGACACACGAAGCTGATTAACTTTTTTGTCATCAATGAATCCTGGCGTCTGGTCGATTTGCCGGGCTATGGCTACGCAAAGGTCGCGAGGGAAAAGCGGGCGAAATTCAACACGTCGGTGGCAGAATTCCTTGCGGAACGCACCAGCCTGCGCCGTGTGTTTGTTCTCATCGACTCACGACTTGAGCCGCAGCAGTTGGATATGGAATTTGTGTATTGGCTTGCAGGCCGGGAAATTCCCTTCGTGCTCGTCTTCACCAAGACCGACAAAGTGAAGCCCGCGCAGCGCCAACGCAGCGTTGATGCCTTCCTGGCGGCGATGCAGACGTGGTGTACATCCACCCCGCGCACATTCATGACATCGACCGTAAACCGGGAAGGCACCCGTGAATTGTTGGGATTCATCGGCGAGGAAATTGCCGCCACACCGGTGGTGACAGTTCCCAGGGAACCTGACGCGCCGTGGTCTGAAGAAGCTGTTTTGCCTTGACATTGCCGCTGCCCCACACGACTACATCCCCAACAAATGCAGTTCCTCTCCAAGCATGTCCGGCTCGTTTGGGCGATCGCTATTCTTCTGATGGCGGGCGGGCATTTGGCGCATGCTTACGAGGACCTCACTGCTTGTGATGAGGTTTGCTCGGGCGAACATATGTCCCAACCGGAACCGCAGGATTGCCCGACGGATGGCGAGTGCACACATCCCTTCGCGCACAGCCCATTCATTTTGCCGGATGCGCCGGACCGGCTTTTTGTCGTGCTGACTATGGCTTTTTTTTCAGATCATGTGGGAGGTTCGATGGACGGGCCGTGCCGCGAGATTGACTATCCACCTCAGGTGTCCTGAGGATTCACGGGCATATTGTGCCCGGAATTTTTGTCCTGGCAGCAGGCTGTCCGTGATTTCCGGCCGGTTGCATTGTCTCTTTGTTCCACTGCGCAAAATTGCGCACAACGCACATGAAAACTATCTATTTCCAATTTCGCAGGCCGTTTGTTCGATATTTATTTCTAGCGCTGGCAGGTATTTTGCCCCTGAACATTGTGCTGGCTGAGATTCCTCGGACAGCTGACGATGCAGTTCGACTTGCTTTGGCAAAAAATCCCGACATGCGCGCAGCAAGAGCCCTGCTTGCGGAAGCCGAGGGCCGTGGCAGGACGACTGGACGGCTGGCAAACCCGGAACTGGAAGCCGAGTTGGCCGGAGGACAGGACTACGAGGGACGCGTCTCAATCGGCCTCACCCAGCGGTTTCCGCTCACGTCGAGACTACGCTTCGAGCGACAGCTATCCGCGATTGAAATCGAAACCGCAAACCTGGAGATTCGTCAGCGGGAACGCCAACTTGCAGAGGCCACCCGCAACGCATTCTATGAACTGGCAGCCGTCCATGAGGCAAGAATAGTAACTGGTCAGCAATCCGATGGTGCCGAGAAATTTGCGAAGTCTCTGCGGACGAGCGTAAGCGAGGGATTTGGAACTGCGCTTGATGCCGGCCAGGCAGAACTTGAGACCGATGGTATCCGCGTAGCGTCTGCATCCCTTGATGCAGAAGAAGCGCTGGCCTCAGTACAATTGTGCACGCTCCTTGGAATTCCCGCCGAGACCCGGAGTGTGGAAAATCTCCAGCTCACGTTCCCGGCATCGGCGCCTGCTGCCAGAACGCCCGCCGATCTTCCTGATGTTCGGTTGGCGGAGCTTGCCGTCGAATCGGGGGCTGTCGGCATATCCTTGGCCAAGGCTTCGCGCTGGGACGATGTTGGCGTGGGATTATTCGTCGAGGGAGAACGCTTTCGGGATGAGCCGGAGGGAATTGAACCTGAGGCACTGCTCGGAGTCCGCATGACGATCCCGCTTCCGTTTTGGCAGGACGGGTCCGGCCTCGTAGCCGAAAAACAGGCCTCCGCGGAGCGTCGTGCCGCAGAGCTTGAGGCGATCCATCTCGCTGCCCGCAATGAGGTGGCCACATCATTTAGGATTCTCGTAATCCGTTTTGATGCGGCGCAGCGGATCGCAATGGAATTGATTCCCGCGGCTGCTAATCAACTGAATGACGCTGAGGCTGCCCATGCGCGTGGCGAGGCTGACATCCAAACGGTGTTTCGGGCGCGTGAACGCCTCACCGCTATCCAGACCACCGCTGTCGCTACAAAAAAACAATACTATCTTGCCTACTCGCACTGGCTTTACGCCGTGGGAGCGGTCACCACACCATGAAAATTTTTCAATCTATCGCCCTCATTATCCTCGCCTTCTCATCATCGGTCTTTGCCGCTGAGGAGCCTCCTACCAAAAGCGCCACAAATACCGTCATCCTCAATGAGACTGGAGTCAAAAACCTGCGGATCGAGACCGAACTTGTTGAAGAAGCGCTTTTTGAAGAAAGCATCTTTGCGCTCGGACGCATCGAGATCTATCCCGGTCGGCGCGCAGCCATCAGCAGCCGGATTCCTGGACGCGCCCTTGAGGTATTCGCTAAACTTGATCATCCCATTGCGAAAGGCGATATTGCTGTGGTCGTCGAAAGCCGACAGCCGGGCAATCCTCCGCCGATCGTGAAACTCACCGCTCCGATTTCGGGACTCGTCAGTGCTACGCACATTGTTCCCGGTGAGCCGGTCGATCCCGATGCCGTGCTCGCCGAGATCATCGACCTCACCGAGGTCTATGCAATCGCGCGTGTTCCCGAACATCTGGCAGGGAAACTGAAGCAGGGGCTACGTGCCCGGATCACCGTTCCCGCCGTCCCAGACAAAGTCTTTGATGCTGACATCGAGCATCTGGGAGCCATGGCTGACGCGGAAACCGGCACGGTCGAGGCCGCCTTTCACGTCAACAATCCGGAATTTGCCTTACGTCCCGGGATGCGTGCGGAGTTTTCTATAGTCGTTGATAAAAAGGAAGACGTCCTCTCGGTGCCGCGCGCAGCCCTGCAGGGCGACGCGGCAAACCGCTTTGTTTACGTCAAGGATTTCGACCTGCCGAATGCCTTCGTAAAAATGCCTGTGGTCGTTGGACAAATCAACGACCGGAGTGCCGAAATCATTAGCGGATTGTTTCCGGCGGATGAAGTCGTAACGCGCGGGGGCTATTCGCTCGCGTTTGTGGGTGAAGGCTCGGTTTCGCTTAAAGACGCACTCGATGCGGCCCACGGCCATGAGCACGCCGAGGATGGTTCGGAGTTAAGCCAACAGCCTCAGCCTGGTGCCGCCGTCCAGGAAGCGGACGGGGGCGGGCAATCCAGCCCGGTTTGGATGATTGTCAGCGGCGTGCTTTTTGTGCTGCTCGTTGTCGTTGCCACTCGGAAACGCGGAGGTCGCCATGTTGAATAAACTGATCGCATGGTCGCTGGCACATCGCGGTGCCGTGCTCGGCGGATCTCTGATCGTGATGGTTCTCGGGATTTACACGACGTTCCTACTCCCCGTCGAGGTCCTGCCCGATCTCACGAAACCCACCGTAATCATCCTCACGGAAGCGCCGGGCCTTGCGCCGGAGGAGGTCGAGACCCGCGTCACTCAGCCACTGGAAAGCGCGCTCATGGGCGTCGCGGGCCTCACCCGGCTCCGATCCAACTCCGACGTTTCGCTCTCGCTGGTTTATGCGGAGTTCGACTGGAACTCGGACATCTATCAGAACCGCATCCTTGTGCAGGAGCGGCTTCAGACCGCCCGTGAGCAATTGCCCGACGGCGTGCAGCCGTTTATGACACCTGTCGCGTCGCTCATGGGCGAGATCCTGCTCGTGGGAGTGCGGTCCACCTTGCGCGAAGGCGAGCCCGGTTACCTCCCGCCGAGTGAGGTGCGGTCGATTGCCGATTGGGTCATTAAACGCCGCCTGCAGAGCATCCCCGGCATTGCCGAGGTCCTCAACATGGGCGGCGGCATCAAACAAGTGGAGGTCCAGCCCGATCCCTACCGCATGCAGGCGCATCAGGTCAGTTTTGAGGAACTGGAAACCGCGGTCGCCGGGGCTGCAAACACCACCACGGGCGGATTTCTTAACACCGGTCCGACCGAAATCATGGTCCGAAACTTGGCAATGACAACCGACCTCGACGCCATCGGACGCACCGCGATCAAGCGCGTCGGCGACCGCCCGGTGCGTATCGCCGATGTTGCTCAGGTTGCCTGGGGGATCGAGCCGATGCGCGGCGACGCCACCGTGAGCCAGACACCCGAAAAAACGTCGACATACGGCGTCATCATGTCCGTGACCAAGGCTCCGGGATTCGACACGCGCGCCCTCACTGCACAGGTCGAAGCGGCGCTCGCAGAACTGCAGCCGAGCCTCCCGAAGGGGGTGGAGACTACGCTCCTCTTCCAACAAAAAGACTTTATCGACAACGCCATTGGCAACCTAAAAAAGGCCATCGTCGAGGCGGCCGTCATGGTCACGATTGTGCTCTTCATTTTCCTGCTCAACTTCCGCACGACCTTCATCACGCTCATGGCCATGCCGATGAGTTTTTCGATCACTATGCTCACTTTCGCATGGCTCGGGATTTCGGTGAATTCGATGACACTTGGCGGTCTCGCCGTCGCCATCGGCATGGTGGTCGATGATGCCATCGTGGATGTGGAAAATGTTTTTCGTCGCTTGCGCGAAAATGCATCGCGACCGGACCCGCAGCCCCGGCTCCAGGTCATCGCTCGCGCCTCGGGAGAAGTCCGCAGCTCGATCTTCTACGCGACCCTTCTGATCGTGTTGGTTTTTGTTCCTTTACTTGGTCTCACCGGCGTCGAGGGCAAGCTCTTCACGCCCATTGCTGTCGCGACCATCGTGAGCATGATCGCGTCGTTTGTTGTGTCACTCACGCTCATTCCCGTCCTCTGCTCGTTCCTGCTCAACCCGAAGGCGGGCGGCCAGCATGCCGACGGCTGGCTTGTTCGAACCATGAAGCAGGTGCTTAGCAAAACAGCGCTGCGGTGGGGATTGAATTATCCTTTTCCTGTAATGGCAATCCTCCTGATCGGCGTGCTGGCGGCATTTTCGCTCTACCCGCAAATGGGCAAAGATTTCCTGCCGTCATTTAAAGAAGAGACCGCGCTCATCGCCGCCACCTCCGCACCTGGCACGTCACTGGAAGAGATGAATCGTATTTCTGACGTGATCGAAGAGCAAATCCTCTCGGTGCCGGAGGTCCGCAAGCTCGGGCGCCGACTCGGGAGAGCTGAGCGCGGCGACCATGTGGTGCCTGTATCGACCGCGGAATTCGACGTGGACTTTCGCGACCTTGAGGGAACCGGCAAACAGCGGTCGCGCCAGGAAATCCTGGACGATATTCGCGCCAAGGTGAAGTCCGTGCCCGGCGTTTTTGCAGTTGTCGGCGGTCCGTTGGCCGATCGCATCGGCCACATGATGAGCGGAGTTTCCGCGCCGGTGGCAATCAAAGTCTTCGGGCCCGACCTCGACGAAATTCGAAGCATCGGCACCCAGATTCAGATCATCGCAAAAACGATTCCCGGCTTCGAGGACGCAAAGCTTGACCAGCAATCTTCCATCCCCCAGCTCCGCATCGAGGCAGACCGGGATCGAAGTGCAGCCTACGGCATTGCGCCCGGCGATCTCAACAACCAGCTCAGCGCCCTCATCGGCGGCAAAGAAGTCGCCGAACTCCGCGAGGGCCAGCGTGCCATCAACCTCGTGATGCGACTGCCGCTCACGTGGCGGGATTCCGCTGAGCGCATCGCGGAGCTTCCCATCCAAGCGGGCTCTGGTTTGTACGTCCCGCTTTCGGCCATTGCTGACGTGCGGGAGGCCAAGGGTCCAAACGTGATCTTCCGCGAAAACGGCCA
>JBDNGG010000509.1:0-4406 GCA_041689405.1 Terrimicrobiaceae bacterium
CCCTCAACGGCAGGATCCAGGCCATCAAAGCCAACGCCAGAGGCTTCCGCTCCTTCGAAAACTACCGCACTACCATCCTCTTCCATCTCGGAAAGCTTGACCTCATGCCCGCTTGACCATGCTACAAATCCCACACTTTTTCCCGAAGAACCATTTGAATTCAAGTCACGGTTTAAGGCATGTATCCTGGCCGATCTGTTGTGTCTCAGCTTCTCGATTTGATCCACCGCAAGTCTCTCGACCGTTTGGTGGACAACTACGACGTGGATTCGCGGGGGCGGTATCTTGGCTGCCGTCAGCAACTCAACTGCATGGCCTTTGCTCAATTGACGTGGCGCGACGGATTGCGGGACATCGCCGGTTGTTTGAATGCGCGACCCGAAGCTTGCTACCATCTGGGCTTCTTGGAGCCGATTGCCAAGTCCACTTTGGCAGACGCGAACGAGTAGCCTGACTGGCAGCTCTGGGCGGATTTTCCCAAGAGTCTTATGCAGAAAGCCAAGCCTCTTTATGCCGGGGAGGAACTCGGACCCGACATCGAAATCACTCTTTACGCCCTCGACGCCATGACCATCGATTTGTCGCTGACTCTGTTCCCTTGAGCCGATTTTCGCGGGACCAAAGTGGGAATCAAAATGCACACTCAACTCGATCTGCGAGGATCGATTTCGACCCGCCTTCATGTCGCTGATGTACTAACATACGATGTTCTTTAGCTCGACAAGCTGCATTTCGAGCCGGCAGCTTTTTACATCGCGGATCGAGGCTATATGGATTTCAAACGCCTGAAATCATTGCTCGTGATGCCGCATTTTTTGTGACTCGCGCCAAGGAGAATCTGCACTTTTTCCGCTAATATTCCCAAGCAGTGGATTCGCAGACTGTCCTATGCAGCGTTCAGATTGGGCGGCCGACTCTGCCCAAAGCGCGGCGTCGTTTTCCTCGCCAACAACATGAAAATGCGTGCAGTGAGCGTGCCGAAGATTCGAGAGCACTCTTTTACTGCGGCGATGGTCGGACATCCGAACCCATCGGCAACCGGGAAGCGCGCCAGATTCAGGCAGTTTCCCGGCTGACGGGAGAAAAAGCATAGCTTTGAGGTCCGGAACTTCATTTTCCTGGAAACCGCCGCAGGGCGTGAGGAAGTCCCCCGAGGTAGGCAATGGCAGTGCTAAGACCGGCCCCTCCGGAGTGCCATTCGGGTCGGTCCCGCAATTTCACATCGACCGGTCGGCGAGGAGTCGGAGGAAGGGGGAAAGGATGCCCAGGCAATTACGAATCGAATGGGGGGAGAAAAAAAGCCCGCCCCAGCGGGATCCACGGTCGTGAGACACCCTCGGCCACTGATTCCTTTTCCCATGAGTCGGGAATACGCGCTGAAATGTATTGTCAATCCACGCGACTTGCCAGAGCAGGACGGAGCTCCCGGTCGCGCTGTCCGGTGGCGTGGACTCCTCGCTTCGTAAGGAATGCAAGACTGCGCTGAATCGCGCTGAGATCAGCAATCTCGAGCGTCACCGTGGCTGCCTCCCAGGACCCTCCTGCTGCAAAAATCGGGACCCATGCGATGTTGCCGGTTCCCACCGCGAGATGGCTATCGCGGTCTCCGTAGTTGTCACTCCAGTGCATGTGACGGACTTGTGTCGGGATGGCATCAATCCATGCTTCGGGGCTGTAATGTCCGTATACGTGAGCGTGCGCGACATCGAGGCACATGCCAAAATTCGACTCCTGAACCGCACTAAAAATCTCCTTGAATATCGTCCAATCCGTCTCCCACTGGTTCTCTAAGCAGATCGTAATTCCGGGATAACTTGCCAGAACGTAGGTCCAAAAATTAACGTTGGCTTCAACGAGTTTTTGCCGATAGCGCTCGCCCGGTACTAGTGGATTAAACCCGAGATGAAAGATGACTTTTTCACATCCCAGCCGCAGCGCTGTGAGGACATCGCGCTCAATGCGACTCTGCGAAATTGCGGCAATACGCGAGTCGTCACTGTGAATTGCCAGGTCCAGAAAGGCTCCGTGCATCGTTTTCAAACCAGAAAAGCCAGTCAACTCGGATTCGATGGCCGTCTCTAACGTCGCACGGGGAGCGGATTCGTTTAGGGCATCTCCGCCAATGAATGCAGTAATTTCGAGTCCCAACCCCTTGGAATCGGCGTAAGCAATGCGCTCCTCACGCCGATCTCTGGCGAGTGGAATTAGTATTTTGTAATCAGTCGCCATCATTCCGGTTTTTCCTTGCACCTACCCGGCAAAGCCGAACAGAACTCCGGCGGTATGGGTGTGCTAGAAGCATCTTATCGACGGAAACCGGTTGTTCAAGGAAATGCTGTGCGGAGGATTCTTGCGGCGACCATGCGGATGCTATATAACGCGAGAGGAATTGCCGCAAACTGCCTATCCTCATTCTTGAAAATTCATCCTACCGCCATTGTTGGCTCCGGTGCGCGCATCGGATCAAATGTTGAAATCGGCGCCTTCGCTATCGTTGAAGATCATGTCCAAATCGGGGACGACTGCACGATTCAGGCGCACGCGATTCTCACGGACCGTGTGACATTGGGGCACCGAAACTTTGTGGGATTCGGGACTGTCATTGGTTCCAGTCCGCAGGATTTCTCGCACGATGCGACGGTTTCCAGCGAGGTGATCATTGGGGACGACAACACCTTCCGGGAATACGTCACCATTCATCGCGGCACGAAACAGGGGACAGCGACCGTCGTCGGAAACGGAAATTGGCTGATGAGCGGCGCACATCTCGGGCACAACGTAACACTCGGAGATCGCAATGTGATTGCGAATAATTGCCTCCTCGCCGGGTATGTGCAGGTTGGGAACGACGTTGTCCTCGGAGGCGGCGCTGTTTTTCACCAATTTCTTCGGGTTGGGAGTATGTGTATGATCCGTGGCGGCACAGCATGGAGCAAAGATATTCCGCCATTTACCGTCGGTGCAATCATCAACACAGTGCGAGGGATCAATGCCGTAGGGATGCGGAGAAAAGGCATCGACGCCGCGGGCCGGGCCGACGTGAAGCGCGCTTACAATCTTTTGTACCGAAGCGGACTCAATGTTTCGCAAGCGGTCGAGGAAGCGAAGAATATCGAGTGGTTACCCGACGCCGCTACATTTATCGAATTCGTGAGCACCCGATCGAAGCGGGGCCTGTGCGACGCTCGAAGCACGGCGTCTGTCGCCGCGGATGACGATTAGTTATCCTAGTATCCCGGCGTTAATGGGATTGGCGCGCGACTACCGTGCCTGCATCGTTGTAATGCCGCATAGCAAGACGCCACCACGGATTCAGTTGATCTTCGGGGGATCGCCAAATTTCCGAATGCAGGCGTGCCACGGCGTCCGCGTCCCATAACAACGCCCGAATTTCGCGTTGTGTGAGGCTGTCCGGGCCGTCGGTGAGGAGCTGTTTACGAATCGTTGCCAGCGCCTCGTCTTTATGCCGCGTCCGAACCTTGGATCGACGCAGGATGGCGATGTGGACTGAGTTGATTTGCGGGGAGAGCGCAAGCTGGATCAATCCAAAATGAGGGCTCTCGGAAACGACGTCAGGCCGCACAAGAGAAAGGGGAGTATCATCAAGACCCAGCAAAAGTTCCGGCGGGTCGATTTCCTCCGGGATCATTAACAAGCGCTGCCGACGCAGCCAGCCACCGACTTTTTCGGAGCTGGTCAACATGACAAGTGGAATACAAAAAACGAGCCCCGCCAGTACCGGGGAGAGCCACAGAAGCAGGCCGGGGGTGAACATCAGCGCAGCCACCGTTCCCGAAATTCCAACCAGGGTTGGCATTCCATATTCACGAATCGCATCGCTCAGCGGAATCGCTGACTGGCTTCGGTTTTGGGTTTTCCAATCGATCCTTAATCCCAGCAATGTCAGAATCACAAACCGCGTGTAAAAATAGAGGAGAATCGGAGCGAGCAACACGGAGAACAGCGTCTCAAGGAACGACGATACGATCACTCTGCCTGCCCCGCCGTAGTTCGCGGCCTTGCGTAGCAGCAATAACGTGCCGAACAGCTTCGGCAGGAATAGTAGGCCAATCGTCATGCCAAGTAACCAAAATGACACTCCGACCGAAACCGCTGAAGATTCCAGGCTAATCGATGAAAAAAACGCGACTTGAGCTTTCCGGTAGTGGTCGATGGCGCTCAGCGTAATGAACGCGACAAGTATCGGAGCGGAAAGATACGCCATGAGCCCAAAGAAAATGTGAACACGATTTTCGAAGCGCGTCGCAGGCGCGAAGAGGAACCAAAAATGCTGGAGGTTTCCCTGACACCATCGGCGGTCGCGTTTTAAGCTTTCGGAAAAATTGGGTGGACCTTCCTCATACGAGCCGGATTCAAGGTATGCAAACCAGACTTGATAGCCGGCC
>JBDNGG010000510.1:0-7237 GCA_041689405.1 Terrimicrobiaceae bacterium
AGTGGCCAAAGATGCGCTGGTGGTCTCGCTGGATACGGACCGATTTCGCCACGCACACGAGACGACAAGAATCCGTGCTGAGAGCAAAGGACTGATCTCCACGGCATCGGCGGAGTTACGCGCCAAGCAGTCTCAGCATGATACTATCCGGGACAACGTGCGCTTCCGCCGGGCGGATCAAGCTCAGCTTGATCAGGCTTCGGCAGCGCTCGATGTGGCAAAGGCTAAACTGCAACTCGCGCTTGAAGCAGACAAGCTATCTGAGTTGGAATTTAAGCGCGCTCGTGAGCAACTGGAGGCCCGCTTTATCCGGAGTCCGATTGATGGAGTGCTCGTCGAATTGCCTCGGAAGCGTGGCGACAACGTTACACCAGGAATGGTGATTGTGCGTGTCTCGGATCCTTCGAAGGTTGGTGCGTCGTTCCAGCTTTCCCCCGAAGCTGCGGCGGAATTCGAACGCGGTGGAACAATTTCCGTGCGCAAGGTGGGATCTGATGTGGTGGAGGAGGCTCGCATTCAATCGATATTTGCAATTCCAGGTGACCCCAAGGGACTCCAGCAAATGAACTTGCTTTTTAACGATCCCGCGTCGGCGCAATCGGCAGAATACGAGATCGTTCCCGAGCCCACACCGGTCGCGGAATAGCGGTCGTTTTAGCCGAGGAGGAGGCAACGGCTCCGCCGGATCGCTCTGACCCACTAAAAATGGTTTCTCCAACCATTCTTCGCCTCCGAAAAAATTCAGTCGATAGAAAGTTGCAATTATTAGTTCCGCTAATACCTTGTGACATTCCATGTCCACTTGTTGTTCGTGCCAGCCTGTTCCGTCAGCCGGAGCGTGTCGATCTGATGCCTTGCGCACCGGCGATTGGATGCGTGTGGCGTTTGCGGGTTTGATCGCGGCTCAGTCGATGATCATAGGGATGGCGGTGAACCTTTCGCCACCGAGCGGAAGGGCACGGCTGATGTTGCACGGAGCGCTGGCGCTATCTGCGATCGTTGTTTTCGCCTTGGTCGGATGGCCGCTGTTAAAAAATTCCGTTCAGTCCGCATGGGCAGGACGGGCGACTTTTGAGCAGTTTTTCATGATAGGAATTCTGTCGGCATTTGGTGCATCCCTGGTTTGCACGATCACCGGCGAAGGCCACGTGTATTATGAGGTGGTGGCGATTTTGTTGGCTATTTATACCTTCGGGCGAATTCTTGCCGACCGTCGGCGGGAGGCAGCTCTGGATGCCGCGCGGGAGTTGGGGCGTGAATTTGAGCGATGTGACCGGATCCGGTCGGACGGGAGTACTGAAGTGGTGCGGGTTGAGGAAATTCTGGCGGGTGACCATGTCCGCGTGCCGGTGGGTGCGGGAATCCCGATTGACGGTGAGATCACAGCAGGCTCAGGATACGTGGTCGAAACACCGCTGACGGGCGAGCCGTTTCCTGTGGTCAAACGGGTCGGCGATTCTGTTTTCGCGGGAAGCCAGACGGTGGATTCGGCGCTCGAAGTTCGCGCTGTGGCTGCAGGAGGCGCGCGCCAGTTGGACCGAATCTTTGCCCGCGTTCGCGCAGCACGCGAAAATCCCGCGCACGTCCAGCGTGAGGCGGATCGGCTGGTAGCATGGTTTTTGCCGGTGGTTCTCATTGTTGCCGCAGGCACGTTTGCCTTTTGGACAGCGCGGGAGGGATGGCAGACCGGGTTGTTCAACGCACTGGCCGTGGTGCTGGTGGCTTGTCCTTGTTCGATGGGATTGGCAACGCCGATTGGGATATGGTCTGCGCTAGCCGATCTGGCCCGGCGTGGGGTGGTGGCCTCCACCAGCGATCTGATCGAGCAGCTTGCGAAGGTGAACGTCGTGCTATTTGATAAAACCGGCACGCTCGGCGAAGAAGACCTGGAGATGGTGGATTTTGTCACGACCAGACAAGAAGATCGGCGTCAGATTTTGGGCGAAGTGGCAGCGCTTGAGTCCGTGAGCCTGCATCCGGTTGCTCGCGCATTTCGTTCGACGCAGCCTGTCGGGCTTGCAAGGGATGTGCAGTTGATCAGCGGTGTGGGTGTGACTGGTTGTGTGAAATCGGAACGCCAGGACGTGACAATTTCGGTCGGGAACGCATCGCTGATTCCCTTTTCCGATGGAGCCATCGCCGAGCAACTTCGAGCTGATTTCAAATCGGCTGGAAGCGAGCATGAAGCGCAGGAAGTCGTCGTGCTTCGTGACGGAGTTCTGGTAGGCATGGCAAGACTGCGCGAGCGACTGCGTGCATCCGCGCTCCCGGCCGTGCGGGAGCTTGAAATCGGCGGGGTCAAGGTCGCGGTTTTGACCGGGGATCGTCAGGAGTCGGCAGCCATCCACGGGCTGCCGGACGTGCGTGCCGGGTTAAGCGCGGAGCAAAAAGTCGAGCAGGTGAGGGCATTTCAGGCTCAGGGGGCGTGTGTATTATTCGTCGGTGATGGGGTCAACGATGCACCGGCCCTGGCCGCTGCCAATGCCTCTCTTTCCATTGCCGGTGCGAGTGGGCTCGCGGGCGAATCCGCGATGGGTGAACTTGCGGGTGGGGATCTGCAGGCGGTGACTTATGCGATTACCCGAAGCCGCACGGCGATTCGGACGCTCCGCCAAAACCTGTGGTTCGCCGCCGCTTACAATACCGTGGCAATCTCACTTGCAGCCTTGGGGTTATTGCATCCGGTGGCTGCGGCTCTAATCATGTTGGTGTCGAGTTTTACGGTCAGCACGCGCGCGCTTCAAAAAGAAAAAGCCCTGCCACCTCTAGCCAAGACCCGGCCAGTAAGAGTGACGCAGCGCGCGGCGGGATTAGGCCCGGCGCTCTTGTTGTGCGGCGGGATTGCGGTGCAGGGGCCTGTGATTGCATATATGGGCGGGTTTTATGGCAGCACGGCTGCGGGGTTCGTGGCGTTATTTTTCGCCGCTTCGGTAGTCTGTTTTTTCTGGCTGCGAATGCGGAAGTTCGACCAGCCAACGGAAATGGCCCTCGGGATGTTCTCGCTCGGCGGAGTGGCCATGTTGGCGGGTTGGTGGGCCGATGCCGGACTGGCACCTGTCGTCAGGGACGGTGTGTGTTTGTGTGGATGTGCGCAGTCAGCGATGGGACTCGGACTTTTTGCGCAAGTCAACTGGATGTCCGGTGGCATGGTTCTCGCCTCTGTGCCGGCCTTATTTGTCAGGGTAGGGGAGCTGTCCGATCGATGGCACCGGGTTTTTCATTGGCTCGCCGGGCTGCTGGGAATGTTGGTCGGCATGGAACTGGCAATGTGGCTTATGGCGCAATTACCCACCACACTGCCTCAGGTCCATTTTTTCGCCACGTATAGCGCCATGGCATTTGGTATGCTCACTGGCATGTTCGCAGCGTGCTCAGGATGGAATCGTTATTATAAATCTCGCAAATGACAACTGAAACTACCGAAAAGCCTGCCGTTAGCGCAGCCGTGGCACGAAATCGCATGATACGGGACCGACAGAAAACGTCGCTCTTCTGGAAGGTCGTGCATATCCTAGGGTCGCTGCAATTGGCACTTGTGTTAATTGGTTCTATCGCCGTTGCAATTGCCATCGCTACATTCTACGAAAGTAACTTCAGCGCAAAAATCGCCCAAGCCTATGTTTATGAGCACCCGTTGTTCATTTGTTGGCTGGGAATCCTGTGTATCAATCTTTTTTCCGTCACGCTCACCCGCTGGCCATGGCAAAAGAAACACACGGGATTCATCGTCACCCATTACGGAATCATCACTCTGCTCATAGGCGCGGTGATCGGATCGCAGATGGGATTTGAGGGAAATGTGATTCTGAAAAAAGATGAGCAGCCGACGAACCGAATTACAACGAGTCGGAGCATCCTGCAGGTCGAGAGCCCTGCGGACGGAGCGATGTATGTCAAGGAGTTCGATGCCGAACTGCAGAAACCTACCGCGGAGCGTCCGAAGTCGGTGCCTGTGCCCAAATCTGATCTGCTCATCATGACCGATGCGTTCAGCGACAATCTTGTCAGCAAAAACGTGCTTTCGCCATCCACCTCAGCTACCGCACGCCCGGGCATTAAATTGAGCTTTTCCAGCACAATGCTCGGCCAGTCGCTTGAAATGCCCATGGTGCTGCGTGCTGATGGCGGAATGGAGGAAGACTTTTTTGATCAGGCAACGGTGATACTGCTTCCCGAATTACCCGACCGGTCACCCAAGCCCGTCTCTGAGACCCAGATGGTTTTTGCGAAATTTGCGCCGGTTATTCAATCAGAATCAGAACAACGCACCGGCGTCTCGGTGACGCTGGCAGCGGATGGATCGCGGGTCACGCTGCGCTCTCCCGATGGGACGTCTGCCACTTACGAACGTAAGTCAATCGACGGAAAAGCGATTTCTATCGGCTCGGCGCAAGTCCGAGTGGAGAGTTATTGGCCAGATTTCCTTATGGTAGATGGAGTGCCGACGACCGCGTCAGAAATTCCAAATAATCCTGCTCTAATGGTTCGAGTGGACGGCCCCGCTGTAGCCGAAGGTGATGACGCCGGATCGAGTCTTCCATTGTTCGAACTCGCACCCGATCCTTTGGCTCCTGAAACGGTGCGCTATCAGCTCAGCCGACAAGGGATTGAATATGCCACAGGCTCTTTCGGCAAAGGCGATGAAATTTCGCTGGGCTGGTCCGACTGGTCCGCAAAACTCACGGAGCTTTTACCCCGCGCTGCGATGTCGGTTAAGTCCCAACCGGGAGGAGAGGGAGTTGATGGCGTGCCGGGATTTCGGGCGTGGTTGCGGTCACCGGATGGTCTAAATGGCCCTGCAATTTGGGTCGAGTCGGGCTCCATTCCCAATCTCACGCTGGGCAATACCATCGTCCGAATCGGATATGGACTCGAGCTGAAGCCCGTGAACTTTTCGATCCGGCTGAAAAGCTTTGACGTTCCACGCTTTGAGGGTACAGAAAGTCCGTCGAACTTCATCGCAACGGTCGAGTTCCAAGACCGGGCGACCGGCGAAACCAAGGAGGACACGGCGAGGATGAATAAACCGGCAAGCTGGCCAGGCGGGATCATTGCTCACGTCACAGGAATCAATTACAAATTTTCACAAGCGGAATGGAACCCTAAAGATCTCAATGAGACGACGCTGCAGGTCCTGTATGATCCGGGCTGGATGCTCAAATGGATGGGCTCTCTCGCTATCTGCGCTGGAATTTTTATCATGTTCTACATCCGCCCAAGTCGGGAACCACTCAAATGACATCATTACACCGTAACTCCGTTGCAATTGGCCTCTTAACCCTGCTCGTCTGTGGCATCACCCCCGCGCGGGCGGAGCGGGCGCAGTTTGACCTCAAACCATTTAAGAACCTTCCAATTCAGGAGGGGGGGCGGAAGAAATCATTTTATGCCTTCGCCAATGAGCGGCTTCTTGGAATCACCGGCACCACAAAGCTCGAATTGGATGGGGTGTCCTATAATGGAATGCAATTCGCCACCGCGCTCTGGATGAATCCGGAGCCATGGAGTGCGAAGCCGATAATTATAGTGGATAACATGGATCTCAAACAGGCGTCCAATCTCGACACCGCCCGGAAGCGCTTCTCGCATGACGAACTTGCGGACAGCGCGGCATTTGTCAAATTGCTCCAACAGGCTGAGGTCGCCAAACGGGAAACCCGGGGAGGTCGACTGGAAGGAATGAACAAAGAGGTGGAAAAAGTCGGACTGCGGCTGGCCGATTTTGAGTCGCTGCGCAATGGCAGCCTTTACCGCGTGGTTGCAAACCCGGATGGTGAATACGCCCCATGGCTGATGATTTCATCGCAAGATCCGATTTTGGGTGCCGTTAAGAAGGCTTATATTGCCAATGACGTTGCTGCATTCTCAACCGCCTCGGAATCCTTTGTGACGGCACTCAATGGCATCCTGCCGGAGTTTCACCCGCCAAAATGGAAGCTTGAGCTGGAAACCTTATACCAAGGCCTGCACCCGATTCGCTGGGCGTGGATTCTTTACTTGGCAGCGGGAATCGTGATGGCTGTCACTTTGATGCGCGGACGCCGCTTCGGCTACACGGTAGGATGGATTTTGGCCATAGCCGGGCTTCTGTTCCAGGTCGCCGGATTTGTCATCCGCGTCCTTATCTCGGGACGGGCACCTGTGACGAACATGTACGAATCGGTGATTTGGGTCGCTTTCGGAACCGTGCTGTGCGCGCTGATTTTTGAAGGCATCTATCGAACACGATATATCCTTATTGGATCGGTCCCTGTCGCCGTTTTGGCACTCATCCTCGTGGACTCTCAGCCGGTCGCATTGGATCGATCGATCCAACCACTCGTTCCCGTGCTTCAGAACAACTTCTGGCTGACGACTCATGTTCTAACGACTTGCTTGAGTTACGCAGCCTTGCTCTTGGCCGTCGGCGTCTCCCATATCGCTCTTGGAATGATCATGGCGAGAAAAAAACCCAGCCCGGAACTCTACAACTACATCTACCGAACGATTCAGGTTGGAGTGCTTCTCCTCGCGGTGGGAACTCTCCTTGGAGCCGTTTGGGCCAATTATTCGTGGGGGCGGTTCTGGGATTGGGATCCTAAGGAGACGTGGGCACTGGTGGCATTGCTTTCATATTTGTTTCTCCTCCACGGCCGCATCGCCGGACGGTGGAGCGGTTTTGGCCTCGCCGTCGGATCGATTCTGGGATTCATCACCATTGTGATGGCGTGGTATGGCGTGAATTTTGTGCTTGGCGCGGGTTTGCACAGTTACGGGTTCGGGTCCGGTGGGTTAGAATACGCGATTGGCTATGTGATTTTTGAACTCACGTTCATCGCCATTGCCGTTTTCCGCAAATATACGGTGCCCAAGAAAAACTCTTCCCCATCCAAACCAGTCCTCGTTTCGTAAAACCAAAGGTATGCAAAAATTTCTTATCACGGGTGCATCTGGAGGCATCGGACTCGCCCTCGCACACAAATTACAGGCGAGGGGAGTAGCTCTAGCCCTCACCGGAAGGACGGTTGCCCCACTCCGGGAGCAGTTTCCTTCCGCAACGGTAATTGAGGCGGATCTGGTAGCGGCAAATGAAGCGGCTCGTGTAGTAAGCGAAGCATCATCGGCACTGGGTGGTCTTGATTGTGTCGTGCATCTCGCCGGCATCGGGCTCATGAAGTCCGTTGCGGAGACCACGGATGAGGAATTCTCGCATGTCGTAAATGTCAATCTTCGTGCTTCGTTTTTAGTCGCGCAGGCG
>JBDNGG010000511.1:0-5467 GCA_041689405.1 Terrimicrobiaceae bacterium
GATACTAGGCCAAAAATATTTTCGAAAATTTGCCACCGCATTTTCTGCCTCGCCTTGGAAACGCGGATTATCTCACCAATCTTCGCAATATTGACACCACCATGGTCGGCGGCGACGAGGATCTCTTGTTAGAAAACAATCGGGAACTCAGCTGAGTTCTTGCGGAAAAGGCGATCTTCTATCGCCTGCACGTATGGTCAGGCAGAGCACCTCTATTCCACTATTGGCAGCAAATGGCGCGGCTATATATTTAGGTCAGCACGAGCCATCCTGTCGGCTCAATTACGACTTCGCCATCTGTTTTTCGATCCAGCCGATGAACGCTTCTGGTCCACCTTGCATAAATCCACTCGTGCGGCCCAGTTCTTTGCCTTTGCTATCGAGCAAGATAAACGTCGGGTATCCCTCGACCTGAAACTTCGACTGAAGCTCGTCGTTTTGCTTTGCTAATTCGGGAGACTGCTTCTTGCCTTGAGGAAAATCGAGTTCTACGAAAACGAGTTTATCATCAGCAAATGACTGAAATTTCGCATCCGAAAGCACCTCTTTTTTCATCATCTTGCAGGGAGGACACCAGTCTGATCCCGTGAATTCCAGCAACACTGGCTTATTTTCCTTGGCTGCGAGCTCAAGCGCCGCAGGATAATCGGTGGTCGGAGCAGCAGACGCTGATACCGCGAGGATGGCTGAAAGAATTACAACAGGGATGATGTGGCGGAGGATTTTCATATTCCCAGTTTGGACATCACACCGCTGCGAAATGTTCAAATTTTCGCCGTTGGAACGTGGGATCAACGTCCATACTCAACGGGCTCGAACGACCAAGCTGGAGGTGATGCGCCGCTACGAAGGCGATCATCGACGCATTATCCGTGCGTAGTTCAGAACGCGCCAATCGCAAAATGATCCCCGCCTTGGCAGACTTTTGCTCCATCACTGTTTGCAATCGGCTATTGGAGCTTACTCCGCCACTCACAGCCACTGTTTGGTGACCAGTCGCCGAGGCCGCTTCGAGGACTTTGCCTACGAGGACATCGACCACAGCCTCTTGAAATGAAGCGCAGATGTCTGAGATCGATGCGCCCGGGATTTTATCCCGCAAGTTGCGAACGGCTGTCTTTAGACCGCTGAAGCTGAAATCTCGATCACCGGAATACAACATGCTTCGAGGAAGATCAAAGCGCTGAGGGTCCCCATCGCGAGCGAGTCGATCGATTTCGACTCCTCCCGGGTATCCCAGCCCCAGCAGCTTGGCGACTTTGTCAAATGCCTCACCTGCCGCATCATCCAGCGTTGTTCCCAAAATCCGATAATCCGCCACACCTTGCACATCAATCAAGAGCGTGTGCCCGCCGCTGACAACCAGTCCAATATGGGGCGGGATAACTTCCTCACCAAAAAAAGGCGAAAGCAAATGGCCTTCGACATGATTTACTCCGAGGAACGGGCATCGCAATCCGATGGACAGTCCCTTGGCGTAGGCAGTGCCGACCAACAACGCGGTCGGCAGGCCCGGTCCGGTCGTAGCTGCTACGGCCTGAATCGAGTCCACCGGAATGCCTGCGGCAACAAGCACCCCGCGCACCAGATTTGGTAAAACCTCGCCGTGCTGGCGGGATGCTATTTCCGGAACGACTCCACCGAAAGGTGCATGCGATGCAGCCTGGGACCAAACTTGAGTGGCAACTAATTGGCTAGGACCGTCCATCACCGCCACGGCCGTCTCGTCGCATGAGGTCTCAATGGCCAATACGCGCAGCGCAGAGGATGCCGCCGAACCGGGACGGGTGGCTTGCATCAATTCGTCTTGCTGGCGGTCTCGATCCGGTCGGAGTACATCAGGACACCGGTGAGCGCATCAACCGCACGGTCCAACTGCGGATCTGCTGCTTTCAGCCCGGCTGCCGTTTCCTTAAATGGAAATTCACGCTTCCTGCGCGCCTGAAACAACACCGTCTCCTCGTCCATCGTCATCGTGGCGCAAATATCCGGGCTTACTCCATGTTCATGAATAGGTTTGCGTCCCGGCGTAAAATATTTTGCGGTAGTGAAGCGCATCGCCGATCCATCCGGAAGCGCTACGACACTCTGCACTGATCCTTTTCCGAATGTGGTCTCACCGACAACAATCGCTCGACCGAGGTCCTTCAACGCGCCCGCGACAATTTCAGATCCGCTCGCACTCGAATTATTTACCAACACAGCAAGAGGATACTCTCTCGTTCCGCCCGGTGTCTTCGAAGTAAAATACTCCCGATTCGGCGAGCGGCCCTCGGTATAAACCACCTGCGTATTAGGGGGCAAAAACTCGGAACAGACATCGACAGCGCTGTTTAGAAGCCCGCCCGGATTGAACCGCACATCCAGAACAAGCGCCTCCATCCCCTCACCTTCCAAACGATCCAGCGCAGCGGAGAGTTCACTTGCGGTGGGCTCATTGAATTGTGTCATTCGGACATAACCGATCTTCCGGTCACTATTTGCCTCCGCGGGCAGAATCATCGCGTCATAGATGCTGGGAACTTTAATCACTGCGCGGGCGACGGTAAATTCCAGCACCTCACGGGATGCGGGCCGCAAAACGGTGAGTGTCACTTTCTCACCGGGTTCACCGCGAAGCATTTCGACGGAATCACCCATCGTCATCCGCTCCGTCGAGGTCTCATTAATCTTCCGAATCTGATCACCCGGCTGCAACCCTGCCTCGAATCCCGGCGTTCCGTCTGCGACAGAGATGATTGTTAAAGCGCTATTTTTTGTCGTGACCGTGACACCCAATCCACCAAACTCGCTTTTTGTGTCCTCCTGCATTCCTTTGAAATCGCGCGGGTCCATGAACGAACTGTGCGGGTCCAGTTCCGCCAGCATCCCCCGCAACGCGCTATAAGTGAGATCTCGAAAGCTTGTCTTCGCTCCGTTTACGTAGTCCTGACGGATGAGTTGCATCGCGCGGGCGAGCACGTGGATGTTTTCGTAGGGTGAATCCGGATCGGTGCTATCTCCCGCCTCTGGCGTCACAACCGGAGAAGCCGATTGCGAGCGGAGGTCCGGCAGCATAAACACGGCCCCCACAAAAACTCCAAACGGAAGAAATTTACGTAAACCCACAATCATGGCAGGAATGTAGCACATCCCCACCGCTGCGAAAGGTTCTCATATCGATTCAAGACTTCGGGACTCGGCGCAGCAGTTGAAGAATAGATGGAACCCAAATTGCTCAGGAGTTGAGCAGCGAGGACTTCCCGATCGATTGCCCAACCCACGATCTGGGCCAGAGAAGTGGCACGTGCTGCAAGCGAATCAGGGAAATCTGCGGCAGAATGATTTACATTGATTCCGATACCGACGACCGCATAGGGATTACTCCCGGTTCGCGCCTCCGTGAGGATTCCTCCTAATTTTCGTCCCTCGAAATAAATATCATTGGGCGGTTTAATCACCACCGCGATGCCTGCCGATGCGATCACCGTATCAGCTACTGACACCGCCACCATCGGCGTGATTTGAGTGATCTGGTGCGCAGGCCATTGGGGCCGGAGCAGAATCGAAAACCAAAGCCCGAGCCCTGCACGGGAGTCCCACTCGCGTCCAAACTGCCCACGACCGGCAGACTGCGACTCTGCAAAAACTACTGTCCCCTCAGGTTCACTGGCCTGAGCCAAGCGGTGAACGACGTCATTTGTCGAACCGGTTTCCCGGAAGACGAGGACTTTGTGGCCAATCGGCGGATGCGCCGCGCCGTCGCGAATGCAATCCGGATCGAGGGGATTCTCAGGTCTCATTGGACTCCAGCTCAAGTGACAGATCCACTGATCCAGCCGAGTGCGTGAGGGCACCCACGGAGATAAAATCAACCCCTGTTTCCGCAACACTCCGGACCGTCCGCAAGTCGATCCCACCGCTTGCTTCCAAAAGAATCCCCTCGGGACGCTCGTTTACCGCCACACGCATCATGTCGGCAGGCATATTGTCGAGCATGATAATGTCGACGCCCGGGACTTGATAAAACTCCCGCACCTGATCAAGCGTATCTGCCTCAACTTCGACGCGAATGCCCGGGAAGTCTTCCTTCACTTGGCGGATTCCCTTCGCGAGGCCTTCTGACGTTAATCCACCAGCCAGATGGTTATCCTTAACCATGACCATATCATAAAGCCCAAGGCGGTGATTTGTTCCCCCGCCAGCGACAACCGCAGCTTTCTCCAGCAGACGCCACCCGGGGGTTGTTTTGCGCGTGTCCAGAATACGGCAACCAGTGCCCTCCACAGCCGAGACGTATTCGCGAGTGAGCGTCGCCACGGCGGATAAGCGTTGGAGGAAATTAAGCACAGTGCGTTCGGCGGTCAAAATCGACCCCAGCCGCCCGCTTACTTCTAGTAGTGTGTCACCTCGGACGACTACAGTGCCGTCTGTCACCACCTCTCTGACGGAAAGTGACATGTCGACACGCCTGAATACTTCCCGGGCAACAGCGATCCCCGCAGCCACACACGGGACGCGAGCGACAACCCGAGCCACACCCAACCGGGCGGGGGCACAAAAAACATGTACGGTAATGTCGCCAGGACCGACGTCTTCCGCCAGCGCATGATCGATCAAGTCGCCCGTCAGATGCATTTCTTTCAGGCGGGTTCTTCGCCACCAACTGGGACACTTGAAAGCCCCGGTAAACCGATAAGCTCGCGCTGCCAATGCATCAAAGCGGTCGAGTGGATATCGGCAGCCACCATTTCCATGGCGCCCCGAGGGGCAAGGATGGACGGATCGAGCTTCAAATCCTGCGCCACGCGATCCCTGATGACTTTCAGCTCATCAAAGCGCTTCACCTCGTCGTTGGTTTTTCTGCGTCCACGCTTGCGCTCCATCTTCGGCCATTCGGCCTCCGGGACCTGGAGCGCCAAGGCAAGTGCTACCTCGAAGCTGCGGCGGCGACGACTTGTCATCCGCGGGATACTAAATGCCTGGTTCGCCGAGGCGCGCTCGGCGACTTTCAGGAGGTCCTCATTGCCGATCACATGAAACGGCGGACGGTTCCAACTCCGTGCTTCGGAATCGCGCCAAAACCAAAGCACCCGCAAGACCGATTGCGCGCGGGCGGAGAGCTTTGCACTGCCAGAGATCCGCCAGATCGACGATTCATCGCGCTCCCGCACCTCGCGGGACGCGGCCACCATCCGGTCAATGGACTCAACAAACCAGTCCCATCTCCCGAGCGAGCGCAGGTCCTGCTCGAGTGTGGCTGCGATCTCAAACAAATACCGGGTGTCGTTAATTGCATACTCCACCATCTGCTCAGGCAGCGGGCGAATCGCCCAGTTTGCTTTCTGCGATGCTTTGCAAAGCGTAATCCCGAAATATTTTTCCACGAGCGCCGCCAGCCCTAGTTGTTCCATGCCACAGAGCCTGGCAGCGATCATCGTGTCAAAAATTTCACGCGGCTCAAACCGGTAGCTCCTGCGGAACAACC
>JBDNGG010000512.1:0-7320 GCA_041689405.1 Terrimicrobiaceae bacterium
ATCCCGGGTGGTAGGATCCATCGGAAGGAATCCACACGACCCGTCAGCAAATGCCACCATCGCCTGGCCCCCGTGCCTAAAGTGGATGGTCTTTTCCCGTTCGTCGATCAAGTAAAACTCCTCAATCATTGGATTACTCGCGGACGCTGGCTTTTGGAAAGTATTTACTTGTGCGCTTGTGGCAAACACGACGACGCGTGAAGGCTTGCTGAGTTCCCAATACGTTTTTGGCGGTTTCTTTCCGAACCCGCTGCCGAGCACCCCGTTGTATCCGATGGCCAGATACCCCGAAGCATATTTCGGCTTAAATGCTCCCCCGTGCAGACCGAAGCTGGGATCAGGTCGCAGCATCGATGGAACATACCCCGCAAGCGGCCCGCCCTCTGAGTCGAATTTCCGTTTCCCCTCCGGGGTCGAATACACGCTCTCCGCGGTTTCGTAGCCAAACCAGAAGGTGGTGCCATCTTTGGTGTCCTGACGAAATTTCCAATACCGGTAGTTGTTCTCGGTCAGATACTGCGAGGCTCCCGCACCGAGTTGGCGCAGATTGTTTGCGGATACCGCCAACGACGAGCTCTCGTAAACTTTCCAACCGGCTTGCGCAAGCAGGGTCGTGAAGATAAGTCCCAACACCACGACTACCGATATCTCAATCAGTGTGAAAGCGGCGCGACGCGATTTTGTCCTCATTCTAAGGTCTGATAAAGTTTTTCCGAGTCCTCAAGAGAATCCATCCCCCGGCGACAACGATCAAGAGCGCCACCGTGCCCGGCTCTGGCACCGCAGAAATCGGCTGGTCCGGCGCAACTCCCACAAAATCCGCAGCCCAACTCCAGCCGTCCCAGCTGTTATTCGTGAGGACGCGATCTCCCATCCCGACCTCTGAGGAAACCCAGGTCGTCGGCAACGCGAGTGACGCGCCGGAAGTCCAATAACTCCAATAACCCGCGGAGCTCGAGCTGAAGCCGCCTTCACGGTGCTGATCGCCTCCTCCCAAATCATATCGCAGTTCCTCGACCGCAAAACCGAAACTGGAAAAAAAGATCGTATAAAGCGTTAAGGATGGATCTCCACCGGGATTTGGCGCTGCAGGCGCCGTGGTTGTTCCAATGGACCCCGCGACGGCCCGGAGCATATCCTCACCCGTCGCCGCACCATCCCAGCGAAAGCCCCAAGCCAAACTCGCTGGCTCTTTTCCATCTTTCCAATCAATCACCATCGCAGACTGATTACTCCCTGTTCCAATCCAATACGAAATGTCATCAAACGAGGTAATCAGCGTTTGCGCAGGTAGCATACCCGCAGTGGTAATAAAGACGAACGCGAACAGAATGAACGAACGTATGAACATATCTTTATATTTGCATACGTTGTGGAAATTGCAATATTTTTTTGAGATTGCATAGACTCTGGCAAAAAAAAGGACGGCTGTTTTCAGCCGCCCTTTTTTTGAGAGTAGGATTCGTGGATGCGTTCTTCTGCGGCTCAATCAGGCGCGCACTGTGGCGAAGGCGAGAGCGGAGTCGTGTGCGCGCTGCCAATTTTCGATTGCAAGACGCAGGCTGGCTGCGGCCGCCTGGTAGTTTTCGCGGAGTTCGCGGGCCCGGTGAGCCATTTCGGACTGCCGGGACGATGCGACTTCGCGATAGTGTTGCAGGCTGGTTTGCCATTGCGCTAGTGCGTGCTCCAGCGACTCGTGTGCGGCATCCAGCGAATGCCGGATCGTCTCGCTGAGCGGGACTGCACACTTGCTGAGCGATTCGGTGAGAATGCGGCGTTTTTCTGCGATCTCAGCGCGGACAATTTTTTCCTCGGGCACGGTGCGCAGGTTTTTTACCAATCCGACTTTGTGAAGTAGCCAGATGGTCCATTTGGTGGGATCGAACTGCCAGGGTTTAACGCCATTCCGGTAGTCGTGTTGAAATTCGTGGTGATAGTTATGATATCCTTCGCCGAAAGTTAGGATTGCCATGAGAAAGCTGTCACGAGCAGAACATTTGCCGGAGTAGGGACGGGTGCCGATCCAGTGGCACAGCGAGTTGATGCAGAACGTCGAGTGATGAACGAGCACGATACGTCCCGCACCAGCGATCAAAAATCCACCGAGGGCACCGATAGCTCCGCCGCCGATGAATCCGATCAGAGCAGGGAGCAAAAATCCCATCGTGATCGCGATTGGAACGTAATACCGGTGCTGCCACACAGCAAGTTTGTCTTTTTGGAGGTCCCGCACCCACGTGAGTGGGGTTTCCGGCTGGGCGCGGAAGATCAGCCATCCGATATGCGCATAGAAAAACCCTCTGGTGATCGCATAAGGATCATCTTCTTCTTCGTCCACATGCTTGTGGTGGCGGCGGTGATCGGCGCACCATGTCAGCGCGGAGCTTTCAAACGCCGCGGCCCCAAATAACAGTGTAAATAGCTTTACCGGCAAGCTGGCGTGAAAGGTAAGATGCGAGAAGAGGCGGTGATAGCCAAGAGTGATGCTCAATCCCGTGGCGATGAAGAAAAAGAAGAAAAGGCTGAACTGAAAAAGCCCGAATCCGTAGGTCCAAATGTACCAGGGCACTGCGAACAGCGCGGTCAGCAAAGTGCCTGAGAGAAATAGGGTATTGACCCACTGTATGTTTTTCCAGGGTAGCATGTGTGAAGTTGTTGGTTGGTTCCGAAGTGAAGTGGTTTGTTTAAATGCGAAATGATGGCTCGTTTGGCCGCAAATTGGGCGCTGAGGTCCCACAGGGCGAGACAATTCGCCCGATTTGCCGAGTTTGCAAGAGGAAGTTGACCTGCGTCACAACCCCCGTGGATTCAACGGAGTTTTTCGAGTTTCGGCCGAATCACAGCTTGGTTATAAGGATGATTCGGGTTCCGCTCGTAGAAGTCCTGATGGTATCCCTCGGCAGGGTAGAAGATGTCCAGTGGCTTGATCTCCGTAACAATCGGAGATTTGAAATCTGCCTGCGCTGCTGCTTTGGAGGACTCAGCGATTTTGAGTTCGTCGTCAGACTGAGTGAATATAACCGAGCGGTATTGTGTGCCCACGTCGGCCCCTTGACGGTTCAGCGTGGTCGGATCATGTGCCTTCCAGAACAATTTGAGGATTTCCGGATAGGAGATCACCGAGGGGTCGTAATCGATCTGCACGACTTCAGCATGGCCTGTGCGCCCCGAGGTGACTGCGTCGTAAGTCGGATCGAGCACTGTGCCGCCTGCATATCCTGACTCGACCGATTGGATTCCAGGCAAGCCTTGATAAACAGCCTCCACACACCAGAAACACCCGCCGCCTAGGACCACCTTTGAAGATTGATTCGAATTTTCCATCTGTTGCGCTGAAGATACGGCGGAAAACCCAATAAGCAACGTGGGAACTAGAAAGCGTATTAATTTTGCCGCCGATGGGCGTGCCGCGGGTAGTGTCATGGTTAAGAATACGCCAACTTTACCAACTCTCAATGAGAAGCGTGAGGTCTCCGACAAGAGAATCGAGTTTTTTTAAATCCTTCCGGCGGCCCTTTTCCGGTTTGATTTGAAATTTCCTAAGTAATGTCAACATGTCACGCAGGTCCCGTATTCTCGCGCTGGATACTTTTACCTTCTTACCATCCTTCTCCACTGCGGCACGGATAGTGGTGATTTCGCTCTCGATCCGCGTGGCATAAGAGTTCAACGAGGCCCGAAAGTCACTGCGGAGGGTTTCGAGCTCTTCCACAACGGACTTCATGGGCGAAGCGTCAGATGTGGGTTCTTTCATAACGCCAACTTAAGCGGGGGCACTGGGGTTGCGCAAGTGACGTTATTAGTGCACAGGCTTCTTGATGATCTGGCCTTCGCTTTCCGAGGCACCGGAGGAATTGACGAAATCCGCTTCCTCCGCAGGCAGGAAGTTTTTGAAACGGCCTTTGTCGATTGCCTTCATGTAGGCTTCGTGAGGCGAAACCACACCTTGCCGCAGTTGTTCCCAAATCGCGTCGTCCATGAACTGCATTCCATCCGCGCGGCCGCCAACGATGACATCCTGCAGTTTTTGGGTCGCACCTTCGCGGATAATGGCTGCCGCACCGCTATTTACTACCAGGATTTCATTGACCGCCACCCGGCCTGAGCCGTCCGCCTTTTTCATGAGCAGTTGCGCGACCACGCCCCGCAACGACGCCGAGAGCATCGTGCGCACTTGCGCCTGCTGGTCAGCCGGAAAAACATCGACCATACGATCCACGGTCTTGCGGGCATTGTTCGTGTGCAATGTGCCGAAGACAAGCATCCCGGTCTCTGCGGCGGTAAGGGCGAGCGCGATCGTTTCCAGATCCCGCATCTCGCCGACGAGTACGATATCCGCGTCTTCGCGGAGAGCGGCCTTCAGCCCGATAGGAAACGATGGCGTGTGCTCGGGGACTTCGCGCTGGGTGATGATGCTGCGTTTGTTCGAATGCACAAACTCAATGGGCTCTTCAATCGTGACGATGTGACGCGAGTAGTTTGAATTGATGAAATCAATGAGCGCCGCGAGCGTCGTGCTTTTTCCGGATCCCGTGGGGCCGGTCACCAATACAAGCCCGCCCCGGATCTTACCAAACTCCTTGATCACCTCGGGGACCTTGAGTTGCTCGAGCGTGGCGATCTTCGTGGGAATCAACCGGAAGACTGCGCCGTATCCAGACGCCTGCTTGAGGTAATTGCACCGAAACCGCGACTCTTCATCCATCTCATAGGCAAAATCCAGATCGCCCGTTTCTTCAAACTTCTCCCACCGCTTCGGCGTGCAGATCTCGCTGAGCATGAACTGCACTTCCTCCTGAGTGAGCGGCTCTTCGCGAATGCTGATAATATCTCCATGACGGCGCACCTTGGGCGGCTGCCCCTCAGCCAAGTGCAAATCGGACGCACCAGAGGTGACGAGGATCTGAAAAAATTGGTCGATGTACGCCATAAGAGAAGGGAGTTAGAGGTGGAGGAATTGGAGGAATTATGCGGCGGCGGCACCCACGATTTGGGCGACCAGCTTTTTCTGCTCCGCACGGGAGAGTGCTTCTTCTCCGGTGATGATGCCTGCCTGATAGAGTTCAACGAGCGAATCATCCATGAGCTTCATACCTAATCGGCGTCCGGTTTGAATCACCCCGGGAAGCATGAATGTCTTGGCTTCGCGGATAATGTTGGCCACGGCCGGGCTGTTCATCAGGATCTCCATTGCCAAGGCGCGGCCTTGCCCATCGGCGCGTGGCACGAGTTGCTGGCTGATAATTCCGCGCAGCGACTCACTGACCATGATCCGAATCTGTTCACGTTGATCCACTGGAAACACATCCAGTAGGCGGTCCAGCGTGCGGGCAGCATTGGCGGTGTGGAGGGTTCCGAGCACCAAATGGCCGGTTTCCGAGGCGGTGATGGCCAACGAGATCGTCTCCAGATCGCGCATTTCCCCGACCATGATGACATCGGGATCTTCGCGCAGCGCTCCGCGAAGTGCGTTGGCGAATGATTTGGTGTGCGTGTGGACTTCGCGCTGGGTGACGTGGCATCCGGCGGACTCGATGACATATTCGATGGGGTCTTCGAGCGTGATGATGTGGTCGCGGCGGGAGCGATTGATTTCCTGAACGAGCGCTGCAAGCGTGGTCGATTTACCACTGCCAACCGACCCGGTAACCAAGACAAGCCCGTTATGATACTGGGTAAGGAGCTTCAAGTTCTCCGGCAGCCCCAATTCGTCCATCGTGCGCAACTGGCTGGAGATGATGCGAAACGTGAGGTCGTATCCCAGGCGTTGACGGACGACGCTGGTCCGGAACCGACCGTATTCATTGGCATAGGCAAAATCCACATCGCCCTGCTCCTCTAAATGTTTGAGCCGATCCGGAGCCAAAAACCCCCGAGCCAAATTCTCGGTATCGGCTGCAGTCAGCGGAGCTGCGTCAGGCCAGATGGGAGACAGCGTCCCGTATCGCCGCCAGATGGGCTGGGAATTCACCGACAAGTGAATGTCCGAAGCATCGTATTCTTTGCCGATGATCAAATACTCATCGACATGCTTCAATATAGCGCGCGGGTTTTGGGATTCGGCGGGTTTGGAGTCGGTCACAGAAGGAAGGTATATTTCAATTCAGACTTCAGACAATTCTAAATCGCAACACAGGCGAGAATGCGTGCTTCTTTTATCGTTGCCAAATTGCGCGGCGGGTCACAGGCCGTTACTCGATCGCACATATCGGCGGATTTCCATCTCGTCATCGGCTTCGACGATCTCGCTTAGCTTGAAATCATCCTCAAAGACCGGGAAAAACGTGTCCCCTTCGACCTCCCGTTTAACGAGCGTCAGCAGCACTTCGTCACAGCGAGGCATCAACGCGCCGTAAATCTCCGCGCCGCCAATGATGAATAGATTTTTCGCGTCGCCGGGAACCGGGATCAGGGCCGGATCGGTGATGCATTGGACGCCATCGATTGCGAGCGCCGTGCGGGAAATAACGATATTTTCCCTGCCGGGCAACGGCCTGCCAATCGAGTCATAGGTCTTTCTCCCCATAACGATGACGTGTCCCGTCGTGGTGCGACGGAAAAATTGCATGTCTTTGCTGAGCTTCCACGGAATCATCCCGTTGTGTCCGATAACGCGGTTTTCCGACATGGCAACAATCGCGATCATCATATAGAAATAGGCGCCTTGATGGCCGGGTGCGGATCATATCCCTCCAACGAAAAATCGTCGTAGCAAAACTCCGCCAAGGATCGTCGGTCGGGGTTCAGATGCATTTTCGGCAACGCACGGCAGGGTCTGGACAGTTGTTCGCGAGCCTGTTCGATATGATTTGCATAAAGGTGCAGGTCGCCAAAGGTATGAATGAAATCACCGGCTCGCAGCCCCGTGACTTGCGCAACCATCCGGGTGAGCAATGCGTAAGACGCAATATTAAACGGGACGCCGAGGAACAAATCGGCGCTCCTTTGGTAGAGCTGGCAGCTCAATTCGCCGTCCTGCACGTAAAACTGAAACAGCGCGTGGCAAGGGGCCAGTGCCATTTGATCGAGTTCTCCGGGATTCCAAGCGCTGACGACCAATCGCCGGCTGTCGGGATTGGTTCGGATCTGCTTCACTACGTCATCAATCTGATTCAACGTTGAGCCGTCGGGTTTGCGCCAATCGCACCATTGCGCGCCGTAGATCCGCCCAAGGCTCCCGTCCGAATCCGCCCATTCATCCCAGATAGAAACGCCGTTCTCATGCAGGTAGGCGGTGTTAGTATCGCCACGAAGAAACCAGAGGAGTTCGTAAATAATCGACCGGAGATGCAGCTTCTTCGTGGTGACAACAGGAAACGA